>NZ_DICC01000056.1:14569-67756 GCF_002415215.1 Empedobacter sp. UBA5036 | reverse complement strand
AGTTTTTGGTACAGTGTCTTCAAAAACCTAATTAGAAGTTTCAAATTCTATCAAATAATTTTTTAGAGGGTAATTAGTTGTATTTCTAAAATTACTTGTAATCATAAACTGATATTTTTTATTTGGTTCTAATTCTACACTAATTGTCCAACTTTTATTATCATTTGACCAATATCTTTTCTTGAAATCACTTTTAGGAAATGCGGCTTCACCTAATTCACCATAATCTACTCCAGTATTAAATCCATTTAGAGGTTCAGAAAAATTGATGGTAATCTCTTTTGTTTTGGGATCAACATTTTTACTGTAATTGTTAAATTGTTTTATTCCAAGAACAGTAGGTCTTTTGCTTTCAAAATCTTTTTGAAGTTCTTCTAATGATTTAGAAAAATAATTTGATTTAGTTACATAATCTTCAATAACAGCTTCGTTTGCATAATCTAATTCGATTAATTCTTTTATTGCATTTTGTTTATTATTCGCTTGATTGTAATAGTTTTCAGCCATCTGATAACCGACATAATAACCTAAATCTCTTACACCAAACTCATTTGGAGAATCTCCCCAAAGCCATTTGTTTAAATTATTAAGAGTAAACATTTCTTGTTCAAATCGTGCTCTTACTTTTTCGTTATTCTTCTTACCATAAGCTATTGCAGGAGCTACCGATGGTACATTCATTGCTTTTGTGGAGACAAATTCTGCAATACCTTCGTAAATAACATTAGAAAGAAGATTGTTTGCTGGTAATTTTTGTTGTGTATGTACATACTCATGCGCATTTAATAATATTAAATTATTAATCGGTTCGCTATCAAAATACAAACGTCTTGAGTTGCGTTGATTTTCAGGAAATTCGTCTGTAATGGTATTTTTATCCGTCATCGCAATTTCGCTTCCAATCAAAACACTTCCATCTTTTATTGTTCCATTTGTACGTAATGCACCAATTGTAAAGTAAATATTAGCTGGTTTTAATTCAGGATAAATCAATCGGAGTTTTTTAATTCCTTTATTCAAATCTTTTGATAGATTCTTAGACTTTAAGGTATTTTTTCGAACCGAATTCCAGAATTTAGGATAAGTATTAATTGCATTGATATAATCTTTTTCGGTATAATTTCTTGCTTCTCTAATTAATTTTAAACCTTCTGTTCCTTTTGATAAATACTCGTCATTTAGATATTTATATTGCAATACAGAATCTTTTGTTTGAGTGATTTTATCATAAGCAGTCCAAAAATTATCCACGTCTGATGTATAAACTTTTTGCGCATTGACAGAAAAAGAAAAGAGGAAATAAGCTGTAATAGATGTTAATATAGAGTTTTTCATAAATAGTATTAAGTTTCTAAAGTAATCTATTTCTGATAAATAAAAATAAATAATTCAACAAAAAATCCATCTCAAGAACTGAGATGGATTTTACATTTATAAAAAACCTGAAATACTAAAAATAATTATTCTTATTAATGTCCTGCACTGATTACTTTACCTGCTCCTTTTTTGATAAAGAACAAAATAAACGGAATACAGATTAGGAAAACTACACCCAAATACAAGAAAACATCCATGTACGTTAATACAGTTGCTTGTTTAGTAACTTGTAAATCGAGTAGGTTGTAGGCTTTGTTTAATGCTTCATTTGGGGCAAAACCTTTACTCACGAAGCTCATTTGTAAATTTTGAATATGTTTTTGTACATCAAAATCGGATGTATCAAGATGCGAAACTAAATTTGTTCGGTGTCCAACTGTCCAACGAGAAATAAATGTTGTAATAATCGCGATACCAAAAGATCCTCCTAACTGACGCATCATACCTGTAAAGGCAGCTCCTTCACCAATTTGTTGCCCTTTCAAGCTCGAAAGTGAAAGTGTGGTAACAGGTACAAATAATAATCCCAATCCAACTCCACGTACAATTAATGGCCAGAAGAAATGCTCTGAACCTGTGTCTGGTGTTAAGATTTTGTATGACCAAAAACTGTAACAGAAAAAGATAAAGAATCCTCCTGCAACCATATATTTTGGTGGTACACCTTTTTGTAACATTGTTGCGATGATTGGCATCATGAAAGCAGTCATCAACGATGAAGGAATTAATAATAAACCTGCATCAGTTGCAGTCCATCCTAAGATTGATTGTGTATAAATTGGAATAACGAATGTCGATCCATATAATCCAAATCCTAAGATGAAGGATAAAATAGTACCAACTGCTAAGTTACTATCTTTCAGTACACGTAAATTTACAATTGGATGTTTGAAAACTAATTCTCGCCAAACAAATAAAATGAATCCGAAGAAACTTGCAATACTCAAGGTTACAATTGTCGAATCTGAGAACCAGTCGTCTTGTTGTCCGTGTTCTAACACATATTGTAACGATCCAACTGCAATGGCTAACAAAATAATTCCCAAGAAATCGACTTGGCTTAGTTTTGATTTTTCTGCATATTTTGGACTGCGAACAAATGATATCGTTAACAATACTGCAATAATCCCGATCGGAATATTGATGTAAAATATATATGGCCAAGACCAATTATCAATAATATAACCTCCCAAAGGCGGACCAAGCGTAGGACCAACGATAACTCCCATTCCGTAGATTGCTTGCGCTAAACCACGTTTTTCGGGTGGATAACTTTCGGTAATAATAGTTTGCGAAGTTACCAACAGCGCTCCACCACCAAGTCCTTGAATAAATCGGAACAAGATAATTTCCCACAATGTTGTTGCATTTCCACAAAGAAATGAGGCAACTGTAAAAATGATAATCGAAGCCGCAAAATAATTGCGTCGTCCAAATTGTTGCGACAACCAGCTGGTCATCGGCACTACAATTACGTTGGCAATTGCGTAAGCGGTAACCACCCACGCAATATCAGTTAAAGAGACACCCAAACTACCTTTCATGTCGTTCATTGCAACGTTAACAATTGTTGTATCAACAATCTCTAACAATGCACACATGATGGCGGTAATGGTGATGATTACACGTCTTGCACCATATTCAACTAAATTATTTTCTTCCATAATTTTTCTGAATAGGTGTTATTACTTTGCAGAAGTATTCGATTTTAAAAGAATATCAGCTTCCACGTTCATACCAGGACGAATCATTTTCAACATTTCGTCTTTTTGATCGATAAATTCGATTTTAATAGGAAGACGTTGAACTGTTTTTACGAAGTTACCAGACGCATTATCTGGAGGTAATAACGCAAATTTAGCACCAGTTGCAGGAGATAAAGACGTTACTTTCGCTTTGAATTCGTGGTTTGGATATGCATCTACTTTGATGATGGCTTCTTGTCCAACTCTAATTTTTTCTAATTGAGTTTCTTTGTAATTTGCCACAACCCAAATATTATTTGTTGTCACAATATTAAACAAAGATTGACCAGCTTGAACCAATTGTCCTGGTTGTAAATTAATTTTAGAAACTTGTCCATCTTCAGCTGCAATTACATACGTATAAGACAAATATAATTTTGCATTATCGATGTTTGTTTTGCTTTGACCAATTGCTGCTTCCGCAACTTTAATTTGTGCTTTTGAAGCATCAGCTTGTGCTTTCGAAGTGTTCACTTGTTTTGCTGTAGCTTGCGCTTGTTTTGCTGTAGAAGCTAATTGAGCACGAGAAACACCTAATTGTTCTTGTACAATTCGCAATTGCTTTTCAGCTGTTTCTTTTGCTGCTAAAGCTTGCTCGTATTGTTGTTTTGTGATCGATTGATTTTGGTATAATTTATTGTAACGATCAAAATCATTTTTCGTTCTCCAAACTTGTACTTTTGCTGCTTCTACATTTGCTTGAGCTGTATTAACACTTGCTTGAGCTGTTTCGATTGTTGTATTTGCTGCAACTGCACCAGCTTCTGTCACTCCAATAGCTGCACCAGCTTGAGAAACACCTGCGTGAGCAACTCCTAATTGACCTTCTGCTTGTAATAGAGCATCTTGCGATTGTTGCAATTTCAAGGCAAATTCAGATCCATCCAAAACAACTAATGTATCACCTTTGTGAACCATTTGGTTATCTTCTACTAAAATCTTCTGAATGTATCCTGAAACTTTAGGTATAACAGGTGTTATTTTTGATTCAATTTGTGCATCATCAGTAATTTCGTGCGCTTGTCCGTGTAAATATTTATAAACTCCATATCCACCTCCAAGGATGATTAATGCTCCTAAAACGATGATAAATTTTGAATTTATTTTTTTCTTTTCTTGATTATTTTCTTCCATATCGAGAGGTGTTATTGTACGTTTTCTAATAAAATTCCTGTAGTATAGTAATATTCGTAGATCGCTAATTGTTCGTCAGCATCTCCGACAACTTGATTGATTTTTGCTTGCAATTGTTGTACATCCGCTTCTAATAAATCGTCTGTATCAGCCAATCCGTTGTCATTTTTATCTTTTACAATTCTGTAGTTTTCGTTCGCTTGTTCTACAGCTTCTTTGTAAACATTATTTTTCTTTTTTGCTAAATCATACTTTTGAAAAGCTTCGTTCATTTCAACTTTAGCTTTATCAATTGTCGTTTCTTTTTGCATCTCATTTTCTAATTTCTGAGCTTTTGCAATTTCAACTTCTGCTTTATTTTTATACAAAGAAGATAAATCATATTTCAATCCGACACCAACATTTGTTGCATTTGTAACCGAAGCAACTTTATCAATATCCATCGCAATATATCCAGCTGAAACCGCTAATTGAGGGTAATAAGCTGCTTTCGCAATTTTGATTTGACTATCAGCAATCTGATTTTTTACATCATATGATTTAATATCTGTACGATTGACGTAATCTTGAGAATTTTGATTGATGGTTTTCAAGGTTTCTACATTATCAACATGAACGATTTTACTTTCGTCTTGTCCAGTCAATAAATTCAATCGGTAATTGATGTTTTTGTATTGCGTTTCGGCTTCATCAATTGCAACTTGCACATTCGATGCTTGCAATTTTGCTCTCAACAAATCATTTCTCGCGATGATTCCGTTATCCAAAAAGTTTTGAAAATCTTTCACACGTTGATTTGCTCTCACTAAGTTTTCATTCAACACATCGATAGAACGTTGCGTTTTGTACAATCCAAAATATAAATTAATAGCTTGCCAAACCACATTTTCTTTTGTTGCTTCGATTTGTAAGTTTGATAAATCAACCATTAATTCATTGCTTTTGATTGCATTTTTAATTTTAAATCCAGCAAAAACAGGAACAGAAGCACTTGCTTGTCCTAATAATAATTGGTTCGGTTCAACTCCCATTCCTCCACCAGAAGATTGCATCGGAAGTTTGATGTCTACATTTGTTGTCGTAAACAAATGCATATATTGTCCACTCAACGAAATGTCTGGTAAACGATTGTTTTTCGCGCTTTGTACTTTATACTCACTTGTATTTTTAGCAGCTTCGGCAACTTTCACAGATTTGTTGTTCTGCAAACTTTGTTGAATAACTTCCTGCAAAGAAACGTTGGTTTCCTGCGCATGAGCGAAAGTAGCAACAACTAAACAAATCGGTAAGAAAATTTTATTTTTCATCGTATAGTAAAATTGCTTTTAAAGAATCTATTAAATAAGGGTAATATTCTTCGTGAATATGTTCTGTAAACTCTTCATGAGAAGATAATCCCCATTGTTTCATATATGTTTTTTCGTTCAAAATCAAATAAGATGTTCCGCCAATAACTACCATTACAACAGCTTCGGCAGGAGCTTTTCGTTTAAAAACGCCTTCAGAATATCCTTCACTAATAATGTTAGTGATATATTCTAAATTTTTCGTTTTTAACTCATTGACTTTACAATCAATTTCTAAAATTGAATCTCTTTTCGAATATTCTCTTGCCATAATTCCATGAAATTCAGGTTTATCTAAAATTCTATTCAAATAAGCTTTTAGGATTGACTGTAACTTTTCAAATGGAGAAAGTGTCGAATTTTGAGAAATCGAGGCCAATGATTCATTGAAAGTTGTGATACGCCAACTAAATAAATTCTCGACCAATTTATCTTTTGATCCAAAATAATAGCTAATCATCGCAATGTTAATGTTTGCTTCTTTTGCAATTTCTCGAACACTTGCAGCATCAATTCCTCGTCTTCCAAAAACTCGTTCAGCCGCGCCCAAAATTTCTATTTGCTTCTCACTTAATTTCATCTTATAAAAATTGAACGTGCAAAGTTAAACAAACGTTTAATTAATTTAAAAAAAATAAGTATTTATTTTAATGATTTTTTATAATTCATTGATTAACTTTTGTCTATGAAAGAAATTTTTCTACATCATATATGGAAATTGAATCAATTTTCACATCAAAGCTTACAAACTTTTCATGGAGATTTCATTGAAATTGTGAAAGTTGGAAAGTTAAACCATCATGCTGGGCCAGATTTTTTGGAAGCAGAAATCATCATTGGCGATAAATTGTGGATTGGAAGTGTCGAAATGCATGTCAATTCTTCGGATTGGAATTTTCATCAACATTCAAATGATTTATCGTATCAAAATGTGATTTTGCATGTTGTATGGAATCACGATTGTGAAGTTGATATTTTGCGTCAACGTAATGTACAAACTTTGATTTTACAAGATTTTGTAAAACCGGAAATTGTTTTTAATTATCAAAATATTATTAATTCTAAGTTGGATAAAATTTATTGTGAAGAATTTTTAGATTCAATTGATTTGAAGCAATTTTCTTTTTGGTTTGAACGAATTTTAATCGAACGTTTCGAAGAAAAAACAAACGATATTGTACAAATTTTAGAACACAATAATTCCAATTGGGAAGAAACATTGTTCAAAAGTTTGGCAAAGAATTTTGGATTAAAAGTTAATGTAGAAACTTTTGAGATTTGGGCAAATTCTTTTCCGTTCAAAGTTTTGCAAAAAATACAATTTAATGCCCAAAAAGTTGAAGCCTTGTTTTTTGGACAAGCTGGATTTTTAGAAGAAAATTATGAAAATGATTATTCTAAGCAATTAAAAAACGAATATCAATTCCTGAAAAATAAATATCAATTAGAATCAATTGAAAATAGTTTGTTCCGATTTTCGAAAATGCGACCAATTGGTTTTCCGACGATTCGTTTGGCGCAATTAGCATCGATTTATGTGAATTATCAAAGTTTGTTTTCTGAAATTATTCAGCCAAAAAATTTGAAAGAATTTTATAAAATCTTCGAAAATTTGGAATTAAATTCTTTTTGGGAAACGCATTATACATTTAAGAACGAATCAAAATTTCAACTCAAAAATCTTTCAAAAGATAAAATAAATAATTTGCTCATCAATTCTATTATTCCGATTCGTTATGCTTTTGAGCGACAAAAAGATGAGGTAGAAATTGATTTTTATTTGGATTTATTAAATGAAATGGAAGCGGAAAATAACTCGATTTTAGATGAATTTGAACGAATTGGTTTTGAAAATAAAACCGCAAAAGATTCTCAACAATTAATTCAACTTAAAAAAAGATATTGCTCCGAAAAAAAATGTTTAAATTGCGCTATCGGACAACAAATTTTACGTTAAATGAAAGATCAAATTAGGAATTTTACCGAAACAGAATGGTTTAATGTGATTTCGCGATTTGCAGACAAATTGGGAATTCGCGTTGCAAAATTACGTTTGATTTTCATTTATTTAACCTTTGCAACTTTCGGTTTAACCTTTATTGGTTATTTTATTATGTTATTCTTTTTTTGGGTAAAAGATTGTTTTGTTATCAAACGAAAATCGGTTTTTGATTTGTAAAAAATATTTACAAATACTTAAAACCTTTTATTAATTTTAGATTTCTTAATTTGTTAAATATTTGATGGTTATGTCGTTTTCGATATCGTGAGTGTTTGATAAGGATATTATTTTCACTTCTTTTCCAACCAAGATGAAATATTTAAAAAAATCTACTTTTTACCTGAATAAATCGCAAAGATTTGGCTTGTATTTATTATTTGTTTTGATTTTGTTATTTGAGATTTTTCAACATATTTCAGTTGAAAAAGAAACATATCAATTATCAGAAGCAGATAAAGCTTTGCTAGCAAATTATCAAAAAACTCCGAAAAATTATACATTTAATTCTACTTCAAATAAACAAGTAAAAGATTCAATCAAACCCTTTAACCCAAACGAATTATCTTTAGAAGATTGGATGAATTTAGGGTTTTCGGAACGTCAAGCCGAAGTCATTTTGAAATATAAAGGAATTGTTGGCGGAGAATTTACATCGAAAGAACAGCTTAAGAAATGTTATGTTATCGATGAAGGAAAGTATAATGAATTAGCTCCTTTTGTTCTTTTACCAGAACAATCTAAATCGAGTTTTATAGATTATTCATCACCAAAAACTAAAATAGTTTACAAAAATTTCAATCCAAATGATTTGCCACAACAAGGCTGGGAAAAACTTGGTTTTTCGCCAAAACAGGCAGAAATAATCATGAAATATAAACAGATTGTTGGAGGAAAGTTTACCTCGAAAGAGCAATTGAGGAAATGTTTTGTGATTGATGATGCGAAATATGCAGAGATGAAAACGTATATTTTGTTACCAGAAAAATCAAAGGAAGATGAAAAAAATGAGAAAAAACAAAGTGGCAAAAAGATTCAATATGTAAAATTTAATCCAAATAGTTATTCTGAAAATGATTGGCAAAAAATAGGTTTTTCGTCTAAACAAGCTGCTTCAATTATGAAATATAAAAATATTTTGGGAGGTCAGTTTAAATCGAAAGAACAATTGAAAAAATGTTATATGATTTCGGATGAAAAATATGCAGAAATGGAATCTTATATTGATTTACCTGAAAATGTAATTTATAAAGCTGAGCAGCCAAAAGTTGAACAGTCAAAAAGTGAAGATAAAGTAGCAGAAAAAATAGAAATAAAAGGTAAGTTTAATCCAAATAATTTGAGTCATGAGGATTGGATAAAACTCGGTTTCACAGAGAAACAAGTAAATACGATTCTTAATTTTAAACGTTCGTTAGGTGGGAGTTTTAAAGATGCAAAAACATTGAAAAGATGTTATGCAATAAGTGAAGAAAAGTTTATGGAAATTGAGCCTTATTTGGTGTTTGAGTGATTTCATTCATTGGTTAGTTTTTAAAATAAACGCGTTGTAGGATTTCCTAAACGCGTTTATTTGTTTTTATGTGTTTGATTATTAGTAGTTAAACAACTCTTCTAACGTTAATTCTTTTACTTGTCCAAGTTTTTCAACAGATGGCCAATCTAAGTTTTCTTTCTTACCAATTAAACCAACATTGAAGTTTTGACCTTTGATATGTTTTTGGAAAAATTGATCCAATTGATCTAATGTTAATTTAGATGTTTGATCGTAAATATCTTTATTGATATCATAATTTAGACCTTTATCTTGTAATGATAACCAATAAAAGAACACATTTGCTTTTGTATAACGACTTGTAGCGATTTGCTTAAGTGCTGCTTGCTTAGAATTATTGAATTGATTTTCTGCTTTTGGCATATTATTCATTAATTCTTTCATTGCGTCAACAGCTTGTGGCAATTTGTTTGCTTGTGTTCCAATTACAGCTCTTACATAATTGTAATTATCTTTTTTATTTGCATTAATGTAATAAGAACCAGCAGAATAAGCCAATGATTTAGACTCGCGAATTTCTTGGAAAACGATAGATGACAAACCTCCACCAAAATACTCATTGAAAATTCCTGTAGATGTCAACAAAGTTGGATCATATTTAGTATCACGAGCAAAGAAATTAATTTCCGCTTGTACCATATCGTAAGGAGCAAAATATACTTTGCCATCTGTAGCTGGTTGTGGATATTCTTTTTTCTTAGGATAATCTAAATTTTTCCCGAAATTATGATTTTGTTCAATTGCTTTTTTCGTTTCCGCTTCATTATTTCCGTAATAGAAAATCTGGTGCTTGTAATTAAAGAAATCTTTGATGATTTGCGTTAATTCTTTTGGATCAATAGCTTTCAAATCAGCTTCAGAAATAATATCTCTCGAGCGATTATTTGGTCCATATTGCGCATAAGTGTTCAACAAAGAAGAAATCACGTTTTTGTTCTTTTTTGAATTTTCTCTTGATTTCAAGATTGTTTTCACATATTCTTGGTAAGATTCATTATTTGCAACGGCATCACTTAAAAGATGTTCAAATAATTTGATTCCGCTTGTTAAGTTCTTTTGTAAACCTGTGATATAAACAGAAGTTCTTTCTGTACCAGGATTAACTCCATAATCAACACCAATTTTATAAAACTCTTTTTTCAAGTTTTCTGGCGAATATTTGGACGTTCCTAAATAATTTAAGTAATTAATCGCTAAACCAAGCTTTTTGTTATTGTCTGATCCCATATCCGCGATATAGTAAACAGAGCTAATATCGTTTGTCTTGTTCTGAATCGAAGTGAATTTTGCATTCTTGATTTTACTTTCGTTCAATTCTTTTTTGAAGTCAACAAAAACTGGTTTAATCTCACTTGATTTAATCTTCATGAAATCTTTGTACCAAGTAGATTCAGCATCACGATTCAATTGAATTGGCGTAATTCCAGGATTCGAAACACGTACCAAATCCTTGTTTTCACCTTGACGTTTGTAAACAATTACATAATTATTCGTATAATTATTCTTTGCAAAGTCCATTAGTTCTTGCTTTGTTACACGACCCATATCATCGTATTGATCGACAACTTCTGCCCAAGGAACATCATTGATATATGATTTGTACAAACTTGCTGCTAAAGAACGAGTATTTTCCCAGCTTTTCATACGAGATTTTCTTAAATCATTTACAACTGCTTCTATCATCCAATCATCAAATTCCCCTTTTTTGATTTTTTCAATCTGAGCAATTAATAAATCACGTACTTCTTCTAAACTTTGTCCCTGTTTTGGAGATCCAGAAAAAGAATGCATACCATAATCTCTAAAGAAAGAAGAAGAGCTTCCTGCTCCTAATGTTTTTTGCTGTTGATTGATATTTAAGTCGATTAATCCAGCTGTAGAATTACTTAAAATATAATCAATTAATGTTACATATTTTGCATCAGAACTTTTTGCTCCGTTAAAACGGTAAGCAAACTGAACACGTTCCGAAGATGGACTAAAAACTTCGCTTGTTACAATTGTTTTAATCGGCTCTTCTTTTGCAACATATTGTGCAGGAGCTGCTTTTGTAGCATAATTTCCAAAATATTTGTCAATCATTGGAACAGCCGTATCAAAATCGAAATCACCAATCAACATCACAGCCATATTGCTCGCTACATAATATTTATCGAAATAATTATGAATTGCAACCATTGATGGATTTTTTAAATGTTCTGAAGTTCCAATAGTTGTTTGTGTTCCGTAATGCGATTTTGGAAACAATGTTTCCATCATTTTATAAAAAACTAAACGTCCATCATTGTCTTGTGAACGATTAAATTCTTCGTAAACGGCTTCTAATTCAGTATGAAAAAGACGTAAAGTTAATTCACTAAAGCGCTCAGATTCTACTGTTAACCATTTCTCTAATTCATTATTCGGAATATTATTATGATAAATTGTTTCTTCTAAAGATGTATGTGCATTAGTTCCTGATGCTCCCAAAGATGAAATTAATTTATCGTATTCGTTTGCCACAGCATATTTGGATGCTTCTTGCGAAACTTGATCAATTTTTTTATAGATTTCTACTTTTTTTGCAGGATCTTTTTCTGCTTTGTGCTGTTCGTATAAATCTGAAATTTGTTGGATCAAAGGTTTTTCAACAGCCCAATTTTGTGTTCCAATTTTAGAAGTTCCTTTAAAAACCATATGCTCTAAGTAGTGAGCCAAACCAGTATTGTCTTCTGGATCGTTGTTAGAACCTGTTTTTACAGCTATATGAGTTTGGATTCTTGGTTCGTCTTTTATTTGAGCCAAATAGATTTTCAAACCATTTTTTAGCGTATAAATTCTTGTATTCGAAGGATCATTTTCTACCATTTCGTAGGTATATCCTTTATTGTCAGTTTTTTTCACTGTTTTTAATTGTGCGTGAGTAAATACAGAACCAAAAATGATTCCGCAGATCAAAATAGATTTCCTCATGTATTAATTTTTTAAGTTGCTTAAAAGTAATACATTAAAACGAATAAGAGAAAACTATTTTCGATATAGAGTTATTTTGTTAATCTAAAACCAATCATTGTAAAGAGTAAACCAATGAGTACACTCAAAAAAATATAAATAATTGGTGTGATGTAATTTTGTTGTTGAATTAAGTTGAAATTTTCATACGAAAAACTTGAAAATGTCGTGAAACCTCCACAAAATCCAGTTATCAGTAAAAAATTGAAATAGGTATTTCCTAAACCATTTTTGATTGAATATCCATATAAAGTGCCAATCAAAAAACAACCGATAATATTTGTCAAAAACGTAGCAAATGGAAAAGGTTGTGAATAATATTTTCCGATTCCGTACGAAATTAAAAATCTTGCAACACTACCAAAAGCGCCACCTAAACCGACAAATAGTATAGATTTTAAGAGATTCATTAAATTCTATTAACAATTTTAATTAAAGCTAAAAATAGTAAAATGATGAATGAAATAATTCCTAAAAAGAATAAACCTAATCCAAAATAAGCAATTGTAATTGTTCCAATATTCCAACCGATTAAGTTGATTGAATAACCTATCAAAATCAGTACTACTGAAATCAATAAAAATTTGAAATTATTTACTTTTTCTAAATTCATCATTCCTAAAGATGTGAAGCTAAAACAAGTTCAGCTTGACATCTGTATTTTATTTTGAGTATTAAATATAAAACTATTTTCCGATAAAATTCTTCACAGCAATTGCAACTTTTGCTCCGTCCATTGCGGCAGAAATAATTCCACCAGCGTAACCAGCTCCTTCAGCGCAAGGAAATAAACCAGCAACTTGCGTATGTTCTAAGGTTTCTTCATTTCTCGGAATACGAACAGGCGAAGAAGTTCTTGATTCTGTTGCCACAATATTTGCATTTTCGGTATAGTAACCATTCATTTTTTTACCAAATGTTTGGAAACCTAATTTCAAAGATTGATGAACTTCTTTTGGTAAAACTTCGCTCAATAAACCTGATGTTAAACCTGGTAAATAAGAACAATCGTTTAATGAATTGGATAATTTCCCTGAAACAAAATCAGTCATTCGTTGTGCGGGAGCTTTTAATTTACCTTCACCAACTTGCCACGCTTTTTGCTCGACCATTTGTTGAAACTTCATTCCACCCAAAGGTCCAGTAAAACCATATTTAGCAAAATCTTTTTCATCAACTGTTACAACCATTCCCGAGTTTGCAAAGAATCCGTCACGTTTAGAAGGTGACCAACCATTTACTACCAATTCTCCTTCGTCTGTAGATGCGGGCGCGATAATTCCACCGGGACACATACAAAAAGAGAAAACGCCGCGACCTGCTTCTTGAGAAACTAATGAATACGAGGCTGGCGGAAGAAATTCGTTGCGTTCTGTTCCGATTGGACAATGATATTGAGCAGAATCAATCAAACTTTGGTGATGTTCTACACGAACGCCTAATGCAAAAGGTTTTGCTTCGATTAAAACTTTCTTTTCATCTAACATTCTGAAAATATCACGAGCCGAATGTCCCGTTGCTAAGATCAAAGAAGAAGTTTTAATTTTTTTATCATGATTAATTTCAATTCCTTTGATTTGATTATTCTCGATGATAATATCCGTTAGTTTTGTATCAAACCAAACTTCACCACCACATTCGATAATTGCTTCGCGCATGTTGGCGATAATCCCAGGTAACTTATTTGTTCCGATATGTGGATGCGCTTCTTGTAAAATACGCTCTGTTGCACCGAAATGGACAAACCATTGCAATGATTTCAGAATGTTTCCACGTTTTGTAGAACGCGTATATAATTTTCCGTCCGAATAAGTTCCAGCGCCACCTTCGCCATAACAATAGTTTGATTCAGGATTTACTTTTCCTTCTTTATTCATCGCAGCTAAATCACGACGACGATCACGAACATTTTTACCACGCTCGATAATAATTGGTTTCAGACCTTGTTCTATTAATTCTAACGCAGCAAATAATCCAGCAGGACCAGCACCAGCAATATAAACTTCGTGTTTATTTTCTACATTTTGAAGATTTGGATGAAACTCGAAAGCATCAGAAAATTCTTCATTTACAAAAACATTGACTTGTAATTGGGAAATAATATTTCGGCTTCGCGCATCTAATGAGCGACGAATAATTTGGTAAGCATTGATATTCTCCGGTTTTGTTTTAACAGCAGATGCTAAACGTTGTTTCAAAATTTTCTCGTTTGCAGCTTCTGTAGGAGAAATTCGTATCGTTACATTTTGAGGCATATTTATTGACTAAAAATTAGACTGCAAAAGTACATCAAACCATTTGAAATATTCGTTTTTAAACAAAAAAAGCATTTCCGAAGAAATGCTTTTATTATGATTGTATCAGAAATTAAATTCCTAATTTTTTCAACGTTTGTTTTTGAACACCGTTTTTATGAACTAAAATATTTGTTGTTTTGTACTGAACAAAAGCTTTTGTTACATAAAGATATCCTTCGTAATCGTTAGTTAAACCCCAAGAGTTTTTCACAATGTAGTAATCTTTTCCGTTTTGATCTTTTGCAATACCAACAATGTGCATTCCGTGATCATCAGTCGTTTGATAATCATCAAAAGCAGCTTGACGCATATCTTCTGTAATCACTTTTTCTGGTTTTGGACCTTTGAACATATCTGCTTTTTGTTGTGCATTCATATCTGCAAAATCAACTTCTGGTACATAAGCCACACCATTTTTCCAGCTAAATCCTTTTTCAGAAACATCTGTTGCCCAAGCAACTGTAAATCCGTTTTTCAAAGCATAATCAATGTTATCAGTCATCTCTGTCATCGGAACATTGTAGAAAGATTCGTACGCCCAGTTATCAGGAATTGCTAATACAAACGGTTTGTAATAGTCGTGATCTTTGAAAGATGTAATCGCAACATAATCGTTTGGATTAATTCCTACCACTTGATCAGCAAATGTACGTGGTGTATATTTTTTTCCGTTGTATGTGAATTCTTTTGGATATTCTCCTAAATAGCTATCCAAAACAGCTGTATAGGCTTTCTCCCAGTTTGGTGTTAATTTACCATTTGGATTTGCAACAACCGCTTTCAAAACTCCTTCTTGAATGGCAGCCATTTCACCAAATTGATTAATTTTTGTTCCATAATTCAGACCTGTATAAGTTTCCGTTGGAACAGCTCCATATTTTTTGATTGTATTCAAAACATCATAGAAAGAACCTCCGTCACCTAAAGTTGTTGCACCATGCATACGTACATATTGTTTTCCTTTCTCAACATATGTATTTCTCGCATTGAAAATTGGAGACAATTGAATAGGTTGTTTTCCCATTCTTAACATTTCAGATTCGAAGAAAGAATTTCCTGAATATGACCAACAAGTTCCTGATGAACCTTGGTTTTCTACTGGAGTTTTAGCTAAATTGATAACATCAGTAAATTTGAAAGCTTCTTTACTATTTTCACTAACATTTTTGTTCAAAGAATTAACTAAATTGTCTTGTGCAGACACCAATTGAGCTGAAGCTAAAAATAAAGCTGAAGCTAAAACTGGATAAAAAATTTTACGCATTTTTAAATTTATTTTGTGTGAGTATTTTATAAGTAGCTAATTTCACGAAAATGTTAACAATAAACCTATAAAAATTTAAAGTTTTTTTAATAAAAATTCTTAGTATTCATTCACACAGTACGTTTGGTAAATTAAAACAGACTTGTTTGTGATAAAAGTTTCTTTACGGACATTACAAACAGATATGATTTAAATAAATGTAGGTTACAGATAAATAAACTTTGTAATGTTTTTTTAAAACTGGCTTAATATCCCAAAGTGGATTTTAGATTCTTTAAAATCGAATGAAGTTTCGTCTGTTTTACCAACTGCATAACTCAAATTGAAAATTCCCATTTTCGTTAAAAAAGAAATTCCAGTTCCTAAACTTAATAAAGAAGTGTTCAGATTTGCGCGTTTGTTATCAATAAAACCATAATCGGCGAAAAGTCCAATATAAAAAGCTTCGCTTGGAACAAAACGATAATCTGCACTCAAAAATCCGTACATATTTGTTGTAATACTTTCTTCGTTAAAACCTCTAAAACTACCAAAACCACCAATTCTGTACAATTCGTTTTCGGAGAAATCATCGTCTTTCGTGAGCAAACCTCTAAATTCTGCACCAGCTTTTAAGAAATGTTTTTTGGACAATTCGAATAAACGAAATGTTTTTAGACCAACTTCAATTTGATTGACGGTTTTATTTTCCAAATCTTCTGTCCACGAAAAATTCTTTTCCTTTTTACGAATCGAATTTACCGCAACATTCAACATAGATTTTCCTTCCATCAAACGAAATGGATGTTTCAGGAAATAGTGATAACTCAAACCAAAACCAATTTTCGAATAATCGTCGTAGCTCGATTTTAGATAGGAATCATCTTCCAACAAAAAGTTAGACGATTGTATAATTCCGCTTACACCAATATTCGAGTTGAGGTTGAGTTGATAAAATAATCGCTCCGAAAAATCTAAATTCACAAAAACAGAATCTTGTTTGAAAAGCTTGAAATTCGTTTCCGAACCAATCGCAGATTTGAACAAATAAGGTACTTTAACACCAATATTCAACGACGTATTTTTATTTGCTGTTCCAATCCAATTTAACCTGATTTCTTCCAAACTATTGAACACGTTGTTCAACGAAAGTTGTACATTTCCGTTCAATCTAAAATCGCCGTTATCATCTGTTCCAAAACCTAAAACACCATCAAAATAATTTGAATTTACTTTGCGAGGATACAAATATAAAATCGTAGAATCAGGCTTAAATAAAGTTTGTGGTAATTGCGCTTCTGCAATATAATTGGTTTGTTGCATTAATGTCGAAATTGTTGCCCACTTCTGTTCATTGTATACTTCGCCAGTTTTTATATTGAGTCCATGACGCAAATAACCTTTGGATAATTTTTCGTAACCAACCAATTTTACACCATCTATTGTTCGCAGATTTCCTTTGTCTAAAACCAATTCAATTTTCTGTTCATTTTGTTCAAAACCATTTGGAACAAGTTTTATTTGCGCAAACGGATAACCTTGATTAGTGTTGGTTGTTGCTATTTTATTTAGAATAGAATCTAAATTATTTGTTGGGAAATAATTATTTTTATTTTCGAACAATTCATTGTTTTTCACCCAAATTGTTTGGTACAATTTTCCTTTATTTAGATAAACTTTTTCATTTTTTATCGAATCAATCGTCAAAGTATAATAACCTGTTTTTTGAAGCGAATCTAAAGATGAATCAAGATTTTTGCTTTCGAAATCTTTTGTATACGATTTTGTATCATCATTATATCGTAAAAAATGATATGTTTTTTCTTGTCCAAAAAGTAAAATAGTTTGGATAAAAAAGAAGAATATGTAGCCTAAAAATCGCATTGTTGCTTATAATAACGTGTAAAATAGATGTTAAGTATTTGTTTTACTGATATCTATTAGTGTTCATGTGGAAATTAAAAATTATTTTTGACTTCAAATTTAAGATGAATGTTGAAATTATTTAAAATTACTGGATATTTAGAAGCTATTTCTGCGATAGTTTTGTTTTTTATCGCAATGCCAATGAAATATATTTGGGAAGATCCGACATGGGTAACATACGCAGGACGCGTACACGGAGGATTGTTTATAGCTTATATTATATTGGTTTATTTATTGAAAGAAAAATACAATTGGTCTTGGAAAATTTTTATGATCTTTTTTATCGCAGCAGTTATTCCTGGAGGAACAATTTGGGCAGAAAAAAGATTAATCGAAGGCAAAAAATATAAACAAATGTTGGCTGAAGAAGCGAAATAAGACAACGATTAGATAAAAAAGTAAAACCTTAAACGTGATTGTTTGAGGTTTTTTTATGTTTTAGGAATCAAATTTTTCTAAATAAAAAAAGCCGAAGATTAATCTTCGGCTTTTACAGAGCGGGAAACGAGACTCGAACTCGCAACATTCAGCTTGGAAGGCTGACGCTCTACCAATTGAGCTATTCCCGCGTAAATTTTCAAATCAAATTAAAAAGTACCTCAGGCGGGACTTGAACCCGCACGTCCTAATGGACACAGGATTTTAAGTCCTGCGTGTCTACCAATTCCACCACCAAGGCAAAATTTGATTTTTGAATTTAATATTTCAAAGAGCGGGAAACGAGACTCGAACTCGCAACATTCAGCTTGGAAGGCTGACGCTCTACCAATTGAGCTATTCCCGCGTTGTGAGTGCAAATATAAGGTCATTAATATTACTTTTGCAAGTGTTTTTCGAATAAATTTTACAACTTTTTTCTAATAAATTAATTTTGAAATATTTGACTTGTTGATTTTTTTTGAGAAATTAGGGGGAAATATAATTTGAATGACATTTGATGAGTTATCTATACTAATTGAAAGAAATAATTTCAAGTCAAAAGTAGATTTTACAGTTGCAATTAAACTTTTTGATGCGGAAAATGATTGGCCTGTGGAATCAATTACAATAAATGATTTTATAAATAAAGTTGAAATGGAAATTGGAGACGATATTTTTTATCAAAATTTAGTTTCTAAGTTAGATTCATATAATTCTATAAATAACGCTTGGAAAGTAGAAAGCTTGATGTCAGTAAAAGATATTTTAGAGCTTGATATAACAAGAAATTTCAAATCAATTATTAATGAATTTATTGAAAATAATAAAATAGAGTTATGAAAATCCCCAAAATTCATGGTATTATAGAACGTAGAATGTTAATCAATTTTTGTGTAGAACTACACTATATTGAGAAGATTTTACCTCAACCTTTTCGCCCAAAATTGTACAAAGGAAAAGCAATTGCTGGAATCTGTTTGATTCGATTAAAAGATATAAAACCAAAAGGTTTACCTGATTTTGTAGGAGTGAATTCTGAAAATGCAGCGCATCGAATCGCGGTTGAATGGGAAGAAAATGGCGTGACAAAAGAAGGTGTATATATCCCGAGGAGAGATACTTCTCTAAAATTGAATACACTTGTTGGTGGTCGAGTTTTTCCTGGTAAACATTATTTTGCGAAGTTTAATGTTATAGAAGAAAACGATAATTATCATTTAGATTTCACGAGTTCTGACGATACACGAATTGAAATTGATGCTAAAAAATCTGTTGAATTTAATTCTAATTCGATTTTCGAAACGTTGGATGAAGTTTCAAAATTCTTCGAGAATGGTTCTGTCGGTTATTCTCCAAATGGAAATAATTTTGAAGGTCTAAAACTCGAAACCTATAATTGGGGAGTAGAACCTTTGGAAGTTTTACATGTGAAATCAAGTTTTTTTGAAGATGAAACAATCTTTCCAAAAGGTTCTGTTCAGTTTGATAACGCAATTTTGATGACCAATATCGAACATGAATGGAAGTCGTTAGAAAAGATAAAATGTTTGTAGTTTATTCTTTCCTTAAAATAAAATCTTCCTCATTTGTTTTTCCTAAATTAAACTGAAACATTTCACCATAATTTATAGGTATTTTGAATGCATTTTTGATTGGTATTTGCAACAAATAACACCACATCAAACGGATGATTCCACCATGTGCAACAATCAGCACTTTTTCGTGTTGAGTATTTCGTAACTCTTCCATAAAATCAAAAAGTCGCGTAGACATATCTTGCATTGATTCGCCGTTTGGTGTTTTAGTTTCGACAAAATCGGCGTACCAAGGTTCTATTTCTTCCGAAGGAATTTCGTTCCACGATTTCATTTCCCAATCTCCAAAATTGAATTCTTTTAATCGTTCATCAAAAATAATTTCATTCGAGAAAGTTTCTGCTAATCGTTGACAGCGACTCAGTGGACTTGAAAAAATTATCTCAAAGTCGTTTTCGATCTTAGTATGAATTTGTACTACTTCTTGATGAAAAGTATCAGCTAATTCCACATCAGTTTGTCCGTAACAAACCGATGAAGGAACATTAACTTTTGTATGTCGAATTACAGAAACTTGCATAGAATTAAAACGCCAAGATAAAACAAAACTTCGGTAACTTGTTGCACAGTTCCCAAGCAATCGCCTGTATATCCACCAATATATTTTTTGAAATACCAGCCCAAATAAACTTTTCCTATGTAACAAAGTGGTAATATCAACAAGAATTTCCATTCGCCAAAAACAATAAAAGGCACAAGACAGAAAAGAAAACTAATGATAAGATTTTTTATTGGAAGTGCTTTATTTGCCATCGGTTTTGATTTACTTTTGTCGATATCTGTCACATATTCGTGTGTATAAATCATCATTCCAGAAAAAAAGCGACTAACCGAATGTGCTGCAATCAAGCTGAAAATTATCAACCAAAAATTATTTTCTGCAATATGTTGAAGTGATGTGAATTTCAATAACAACAATAAGATAACACCAATTACACCATAAGCTCCAATTCGGCTATCTTTCATAATTGTCAAGATTTTTTCTTTGCCATAACCGCCTCCAAAACTATCGCAAACATCGGTGAAACCATCTTCATGAAAAGCTCCTGTCAGTAAAACGCTTGTAATCATTGTGATAATAATAGCAATATCAATAGGTAAAATAAATTGACAAATTGTATAAATCAATGCATTAAAAGCGCCAACCAATAAACCAATCGCTGCATAGTATTTTTGTGATTGATTCATGATTTCGTTGCTATATGGAATTTTGAACGGAATCGGAATTCGCGTAAAAAACATCAATGCGGTTAAAAAATAAGCGATTTCTTTTTTTAGCATTTCACTTCAGTTTCTTTGTTACTCACGCCTGCAGATTCGAAACTCGCCATATCATTGTAGAAATTTACCGCACTTTTGATAATTGGATAAGCCAACGCACACCCCGTTCCTTCACCAACTCGCAAATTGATGTTCAGAATTGGTTCTTCGTTGAAATAATTTAATAAATATTGATGTCCAGATTCATCACTTTGATGACAGAAAATTGTATTGTTTAAAATTTCTGGGTTTAATTTAGACGCAACCAAAATCGCAGACGAAGCAATATATCCATCAATCATCAACAACATATTATGTTCATAAGCAGATAACATTGCAGCTGTCATTTGAGCAACTTCAAAACCTCCAAAAGTGGCTAAAATTTCTTTTGGATCAGTAATTTTCCTATGTGTATTTTTAACCTGATTTAGAATATTGATTTTATTTTGTAATTGCTCATCATTCAAACCTGTTCCACGTCCTACACATTGTTCAAGCGGTAAATCGGTCAAATAATGTACAAGCATCGATGCAGAAGAGGTATTCCCAATTCCCATTTCGCCAAAACCAATAATATTTGTTCCATTTTGAGCGATTTCGTTCACAATTGTCTTCGAATAATCAAAACATTGTTCCAATTGATCCAAGGTCATGGCAGATTCGCGCAAGAAATTTTTGGTTGATTTGGCTACTTTACAATTTTTCAAAACCGAATAATCCTCGAAATCATAATTTACACCAGCATCAACAATGGTTAAATAAATCTCATTTTGATTACAAAAAACATTAATTGCTGCCCCATTATTTAGGAAATTAAAAACCATTTGGGGTGTAACTTCCGCAGGATAAGCGCTAACACCAGATTGAGCAATTCCGTGATCGCTTGCGAAAACAATCAGATGTGGATTGATTAATTCTAAATGTTTTTTTTGTTGAACCAAACCAATTTTAAGTGCAATTTTTTCTAATAAACCTAAGGCTCCAAGCGGTTTTGTTTTAAGATCAATAATGTGTTGAATTTCTTCTTTTTGCATTTTATACTAAACTAAATTTTAATAAAAAATGCTTTCGAAATCAAGTGCAATCAATTAACAAATAATAAAATACATGCAGTTTTGATTGAGCTTCAATCGCGAAAGCATCATCTAAAAAGTGGTCTGGCTTATAGTTTTTCTCTACTTACAGTTGCGCGACAGCTCGAGATTTGCACTCGATTCCCTTTTGTGTTAGTAAGGTAATAAAATAATCATAAAAGCAAAAAAACTATTTTTTAATAGCCATTATTCCTTGTATTGTTGGTTCTATTGAAATATCTCCCATAATAATTTCTTCCGCTACGAAATCTGCTCCATTCAATTTTAGTTTTTTTGGTAGATTTTTGCTTGTATAATTTTTATTAATTTCTATGTTTTTTTCGATTGAAGCTAGTCGAATATCAATTGGCAAACCTTTTAGAACATGGGATTTTATGGTGTATTCTTTACAAATTTTTACAGTTCGTTCTATCAATTCACCATTAATTAATAATTGTAAATTGGAAAACTTTGAATTCTTGTGTTCGAACTTTAAGTAACAATTATTTTAAATTCAATCGATTCATTTTCTATAGAATTATAGATCGGTAATGGATAGATATAGCAAGCTGTATTAGGTTTTTGATCTTTTTTTTAAAGTACTAATTAATTCAAAATCAGAAAAAATCATGACATTATAAATCGTTTTCTTAAAAAGATTTAGACCTAATTGACTTGGATGAAAAATACCACAATGAACGTTGCTTTTCTGAAATTCATTCTAAATTTCGTCATTTGTGAGGTTAGAAAAGTCAGTAATTTTATGTTGACATTTCGCACAAAAATTATCATCTCGTAATTTTTCTTTGCATGGAGTTGGAATTGTGATTTTCATATTTTTTAAAGTTTAGATTTATAATAGAGATAATTTTATGAATAAAAAGGTTGGTTTAATTTTTAGAAATAATTGATTTCGAATATTTGGATTTATGTACTATCTTTAACCACCTCTACTTTCCTTTAAAATAACTATTATTTAAATGGAAAATTATCCCATCCCAACGAACGAAAAGCAAAGATTGCAAGCGGTTTACGATTATAATTTACAAGCGCATGATAAAGACGAAGAATTAGAAGTTTTTGTAAATGCTGCGAGTTTGATTTGTAATGCGCCAATTGCGTTAATTTCTGTTTTTGATGAAAACTATCAAGTGATTAAAGCAAATTGTGGAATCGAGGTAGATATTGTTCCGCGTCAACAAACGATATGTCAGTTTTCTTTGGTAGAAAATGAAATTTTGGTGATTGATGATGTGACGAAATTTGAACCTGCAAAAAATATTGCTGGCGTAAAAGCCGCAAATATTCAGTTCTATGCTGGTGTTCCGTTGATTGATGACAATGGATATGCGTTGGGAACCCTGTGCGTAAACGATCATCATCCAAGAACGTTGGACGAAAAACAACGTAATTTATTGATTCAACTAGGGAAAAATATCACCAAATTATTGGTTAGTAAAAAGCGAAAAAAAGACGCCTCTTACTTTCAAAATATCTATAAAATATCTAATAATCTTATTGGAGTTGCAGATATTAATGGTGTTCTAAAATCTATAAATCCTTCTTTTAAAGAGGTTTTAGGAATAAAAGATGAAAAGACAATTATTGCAGAAAACTTTTTAGACTTTGTTTCGGAAAAGGATAAGAAAAAAGTTCAAATGTTTTTGGCTGATTTGAAAACTAATTCAGGTTCTATTGACTTCAAATGTTTGATGTGTTCAATAGAAACGAAAGAAGAAAAAATGGTTGAATGGTATACTAAATTAAACACTTCGTATGATAACGAGATTTTCTTATTTGGACGAGATATTACACTTGAAAACTCTAAAAAGGAGGAACTAGAAAACAGTGAACGTAAGCTTAGAAATTTTTTCAATTCTTCGCTTGGTTTAATGACGATTCACGATTTGGATGGTAATATTTTATCCATTAACAAAAAAGGTTTAGAATTGATAGGTTATACTGAAGAAGAATCGAAAGATTTGGATCTTAAAAAATTAATCCCAAAATCTAATCAAAAAGAATATCAAATCTATATAGAGACGATTTTAAGTAAAAAGCAAGATTCTGGTTTAATGAGCTTGATTAAGAAAGATGGTTCGTTAACATATTGGTTATACAATAATATTTTGGACAAAGATAACGAAGGAAATCCTGTTGTAATGAGTACTGCAGTTGATATGACACAAAGGACTTTGTTGGAAAGAGATCTTAATCGTGTTCGTCAGTTACTAGATCATACGTACGAAGTTGCCAATGTTGGAGGTTGGAAATACGATTTAGTTAAGCAAGAATTAATTTGGACTGATATAACGAAAAAAATCCATGAAGTTGAACTAGATTATGAACCAAATGTAGAAACTTCACTCAATTTTTATGAAGCAAAAAGTAGTTATCCAAAAATAAAGAAAGCTTTTAGAGATGCGGTAGAAAAAGGAATCGGATATGATATGGAGTTGCAAATAGTTACCCAAAAAGGAAAAACAATTTGGGTAAGAAGTAAAGGAATTCCAGAGTTCGTAAATGGAAAATGTGTTAGCGTTTTTGGAACTTTTCAGGATATTGATGAGAGAAAACGTTATACGTTAGAGTTGGCTCGACAAAAAGCTATTTTCGAAACATTTATTAATCATGTACCTGCATCTGTTGCAATGTTTGATAAGGATATGAATTATCTAACTTTGAGTAATCAATGGTGTGATGAATTTGTAGTAAAAAAGAAAAATGTGATCGGAAAATCTCATTATGAAATGTACAATGTTCCAGCAGAAAGAAAAGCGATTTATGACGCTTGTTTGCAAGGTGAAAGTTATTCGGATGAAGATATGATTTATCGCACACCAAAATATGATACGGATCAACACTATTCCTGGGCGATTCATCCGTGGTATATCAACAAAAAACAGATTGGTGGTCTGATTATGTTTTCGCAAAATATAACAGAATCTGTCAAGAAAAATAAAGAACTTAAAAAAGCCAAAAAGAATGCTGAACTCGCTAGTAAGGCAAAGTCTGAATTTTTAGCCAATATGAGTCACGAGATTCGAACACCTTTAAATGGTGTGATTGGTTTCTCTGATTTATTGTTGAAAACGCCGCTTAATCCAACTCAAAAACAATATTTGAATTTTATTAATGATTCTGCAAATTCATTGTTGTCAATAATAAATGATATTTTAGATTTCTCTAAAATTGAATCGGGTCGAATGGATGTTTCGATAGAAAAAAATAATTTGTTCGAGTTAGGAAATCAAGTAATCAATGTGATTCTTTATCAAGCCGAAAACAAAAAAATTGAATTGTTGTTGAATATAGATAATAATTTACCTCAATTTATTTGGATTGATGAAGCTCGATTGAAACAAGTGCTAATTAATCTACTTGGAAACGCTGTGAAATTTACGGATAGTGGAGAAATAGAACTAAAAATTAGTCAAGTTGAACCAATTGTGAAAGGAGAAAAAGCAAAACTGAGATTCTCTGTTCGTGATACAGGAATTGGGATAAAACCAGAAAAACAAGCCAAGATTTTTGATGCATTTACACAAGAGGATAGTACTGTTAGCAAACGTTTCGGAGGAACAGGTTTAGGTTTAACAATTTCGAATAAATTATTAAATTATTTCGGAAGTCATCTAGAATTGCAAAGCGAAATAGATAAAGGTTCTACATTTTTCTTTGATTTAGAAGTTGATTACGAATATAATATTGAGCAACAATTTGATCATTTGGACGAAATAAATCATGTGTTGATTGTAGATGATAATCAAAGTAATCAAATGATTTTGCAACATATGTTGAAGTTCAAAAATATAACATCTGATATTGCGAACAATGGAATGGAAGCGCTTCAGAAAGTTTTGAATGGCGATGTTTACGATGTTATTTTGATGGATTATCACATGCCAGTTTTGAATGGTTTAGAAACAATTCAGAAAATAAAAGAGTATTTTATAACAAAGAACACAAAAACTCCTTTAGTATTATTGCATAGTTCTTCTGAGGATGAATATCTAATTCAGAAAGCAAAAGAATTGGGAATAACTTCGCGTTTATTGAAACCAATTAAGTCTGAAGAATTGTTTGATACGCTGCGTAAAACGATTATTGATTCGAAAGAAATTCAAACCATAGAAATTGAAAATCAAGAAGAAATTTCGCAAGATTTTTCGAAACAATTTCACATTTTAATTGCTGATGATAATTTAGTAAATATGGCTTTAAATCAGCAGATTATTAAAAATATTGCGCCAAATTCTATTTTATATACAGCTGCAAATGGTGTGGAAGCAGTGTCGATTTGTCAAGAAAATAGGGTGGATTTAATCTTGATGGATATTCAAATGCCAGAAATGAATGGTATTGAAGCAACTAAGGTTATTCGTTTATTAAACAATTTTCAAGAAACTCCGATTATTGCAGTGACAGCGGGAAATGTAAAAGGCGAAAAAGAAAAATGTCTTGATGCTGGATTGAATGATTTCTTAGCAAAACCAATTCGAGAAAAAGATATTTTTGATGTACTAGAAAAATGGTTAGACTTTTCTCAATATGAAAAGATTGAAACCAATGATTTTGGAAATCACCTTGATCTTTCGATGATAAATAATTATACGAAAGAAGACGAATCGTTTAGAAAAACATTTATAGATATAATTATTAATGAGTTAGAAAAATCTATACTAGAATTTGAAACTTATTCCAACAAACAAAATTTAGAAGAATTAAATCAATTAGGTCATAAAGTAAAAGGAACAGCAAAAACGGCTGGACTAACAATTTTGGCTGATTTAACCGAACAAATAGAAAAATCAACTTCAATCAATTACCTACAAGAAAACCAGCTGATTATTAAAGTAAAAACCGAAATAGAATTAGTTATTAACTATTTAAAAAATATTTAAAAACCAATATTATGCAGATTTTAATTGCCGAAGACGATGAATTGATTTTAAAAACAATTGAGCACAAACTGAAAAAAGAAGGTTACAAAGTTGTTTTAACACGAAATGGAAAAGAAGCAATCAGTAAGATTGAGACTGAAGATATTGATTTGATTATTACCGATATTATGATGCCTTTTGCGTCTGGTTTGGAGATTATTAGTGCTGTTAGAAAAAGTAAGAATTCCGAAACACCAATGATTATTTTGTCTTCTTTAGGGCAAGAAGATGTGGTGGTGGAAGCATTTAATTTGGGTGCAAATGATTTTATGGTGAAACCATTTAGCCCTATTGAATTGTCTGTTCGCGTGAAGAAATTACTAAAATAAAAGCATGATTATCCTACAAATTATAACCTATACCGAGTTAATCGTAGGAATCTACGTTCTACTTATTTTACTTTTTTTGACAATTATTTATACGTTATTGACAAGTATAATTGAATATAAAACCATTACAAAGAAAAATAAGTGGAATGCTATTATTGATCAAGAAATTTATGAAACAATTTTGGATGAGCAATCCAATTCGAATACTGATTTTACGGATTATTTGAAATCAAGTTCATTCAAACATTATTTTATCAAAAAATTATTAAAAGCGGAACAAAATTTTTCTGGAAATTCAAAAGAAAGTATTCAAAATTTATTTGACCATTATGAATTAAAAAAAATATCCTTACAGAAATTAAATAGTCAAAAAAATCATGAAATTGCAGAAGCAATACAGGAAGTTACGACGATGAATCATGTTGAAACTTTACCGAAAATCAAAAGTATGTTACAACATAAAAATGATTTAGTTCGATCTGAAGCGCAATATGGTTTAGCAAAATTTTCGGGTTTCGAAGGATTATTTTTTTTGGACAATTTACAGGAGCAATTGACGGATTGGCAGCAATTGAAGTTGTTGGATGCAATTACAATTTTACCGAATAATGATGAGGTTGATATCATAATTTCGAGTTGGTTAAAATCACCTAATCAAAGTGTAAAAATTCTTGCTATGAAATTAATTCGCAAGTTTCAATTGTTGCAAATGCACGATTTGGTCGCAGATAATTTGCATGTTTCTGATGAAAAAGTTGTGGAAGAAACGATTAAAACATTAGTCAGAATCGAAGATGATTCAACTTCAAAGCTATTGATTGAACAATATCAAACGTGTAACGAAAAGTTTCAAATTCAAATTTTAAAAGCCTTAGATAAAATTTCTAATCCAGAAAACAACACATTTTTAGAAACTCAAGCAAAGGAAAATCCTTCATTTTCTGTCAAAAAAGCAAGTGTAAAAGCGTTAAATAATTGTTGTTCAAAAACCGATTTACAAAAACTTGCACATCAATCAAACTCTCCTGAATTAAAACAAATTATTAATCAAATTATCCAAGAAAACTAATCATGAATTGGATAGAAACGGCTTTCGATTTTTTTATTTACGGCTTTCTTTTTTATTCAATCCTATTAATTTTAGTCTATGGATGGATAGGTTTTTATGCGAAAGGAGCGATAAAATCTTATATACGAAAAAACAGTTTTACAGATTATTCGCTTATTGCAACATCGCCCAATGCGCCAACTTTTAGCCTTATTGCGCCCGCTTATAATGAAGGTGCAACGATTGTGGAGAACGTGCGTTCTTTGTTGTCGTTGTATTACAATCAACTCGAAATTATTATTGTAAATGATGGTTCCAAAGATGATTCGTTGCAACGATTAATTGAAGCGTATGATTTGATTAAAATTGATTATTTCGTTGAAGGAAATATCGAAACGAAACCAATTAATGCAATTTATAAAAGTACAAATCCTGTTTTCAAGAAATTAATTATTGTTGACAAAGTAAATGGAGGAAAATCGGATGCGCTAAATGTCGGAATTAATATTGCAACAAACGATTATATTGTTTGTATTGATGTCGATTGTATTTTAGAACAAGATGCGATTCTGAAGCTAGCAAAACCGTTTATGGATGAAGCAAAAGCAAAAGTAATTGCATGTGGAGGAGTTATTCGTTTGGCGAATAATTGTAGCATTGTTGACGGAAAAATTGTCGATGTTAATTTGCCAAAAACTCGTTTAGGAAGAGCGCAAGCGTTAGAATACATTCGAGCATTTCTTTTGGGAAGAATGGCGTGGTCGCGCGCCAATGGTTTGATGCTGATTTCGGGTGCTTTTGGTGCTTTTGATCGTGAAATTGTGCTTCAATGTGGCGGTTACGATCACGATACAGTTGGTGAAGATATGGAGCTTGTTGTGCGAATGCGACGTTATATGCATGAACAAAAATTGGCCTATAAAGTGGTGAATATTCCCGATCCGCTTTGTTGGACAGAAGTGCCAGAAAGTAAAGAAATTTTAACCAAACAACGCAATCGTTGGATGCGTGGAACGATAGAAACATTGTGGAAACATCGTATTTTATTTTTCAATCCGAAATATGGAAAACTTGGAATGATGAGTTATCCGTATTGGTTTTTCTTCGAATTTTTAGGGCCGATTATCGAATACATTGGTTGGATAATTTTCGTAGTTTTATTCTTTTTAGGATTAATTAATTGGCATATTTTCTTTCCTTTAATGGCTTTTGTGTTGCTTTACGGAATTTTATATTCGATTTATGCCATTCTGATTGATTTGATGACGTACAATGTTTATCACAAAAAAGGCGATATTCCGAAATTATTTTTTACGGCGTTTATAGAGCCGTTTACATTTCATCCATTTGTTGTGATGGCTGGCGTGAAAGGGGTGAAGGATTTCTTTTTGAAAAATAATTCATGGGGAGAAATGACGCGACAAGGTTTTGGAGGAAATCAAGCGAAAGAATTATCTATTTGGCAAAAACTGAAACTTGGATTTGTAAATTTGGCTCAGCAAACTACGTTTATTTCGTTGGTTTATTTGTTACTTTTTGGATTGTCAACAATTCTTGAATTTTATCTTTATCAAGAAAATCTTACAACAACTTCTAATCAAACTTTATTTTTTGACTTATTCATACATAATATCGATTTTGCTTTAGATAGTATTTTTGTGGTAAGTTTTGCATATTTTTTACTGCAATTTTATTCGATAAGTTGGGCGAAAAAATGGATCATTTTTGCGTATTCTTTTTTAATCATTTCAAATGTTTTATTGATTAAATATTTTCAAACAACGCTCAATTTATTAGGTTCAGATTTGTTTTCTTATACGTTCGAAGAATTGAAATTAATTATTGGAGCATCAGGTGTTGTAAATGTTACAAACATTCTTTTATCAATCGCTGCAATTGCTATTTTAACAACGATATTTATTTACAGTTATAGATTAAAAATCAATCAAAAAGTTCTTCAATTTCCATTAGTAATTTTGAGTTTTTTATCGCTTATTATTCCAATTAATTTGTATTTAAAAAGTACTCAAAATGATGAGTTTTCATCTAATCTAATTTTGAGTAAGTCGTCTTATTTTTTTTCAAATTCGATTGAACAATATGCAGAAGATAAACTTTCAGAAATTGATTTTTTAAACTCAAATTCGAGTTCAAATAATGAAGATAATCGACATTATTTTGATAAAACTAATTATCCATTTTTGTATCAAGATGAGAACAAAAATTTCTTCGCGGATCAATTTAATCTAACAACAGAAAAACCGAATGTTGTTTTTATTGTGATTGAAGGTTTGGGACGAGCTTTTAGTAACGAAGGTGCATATTTAGGTTCTTTTACACCATATATCGATCAGCTTTCGAAAAAGAGTTTGTATTGGGAAAATGGATTAAGCACGACTGGAAGAACATATGGAGTTTTACCTGGATTGACGGGGTCTTTGCCATTTGCTGAAAATGGTTTTATGGAACAAAAAAACTTACCTCAACATTTCAATTTGTATAATTTGTTAAAAAGTAATGGTTATAAAACTGGTTATTTTTACGGTGGTGATGCTGATTTTGATTTTATGTCAAAATATTTGAATTATTCGGGTGTTGAAACAATTATTGATGAAAATGATTACGAAAATAATTATGCTAAAATTCCATCAAATAATGGATTTTCTTGGGGGTTTGACGATCATTCAGTGTTCAAAAAATATTTAGCAACGCAGAAAGAAAATAATCAACCGTATTTTAATGTTTTGATGACGTTAGCGACGCATAGTCCTTTCTTAATAAACAATGTTGAGAAATATAATAAACAGTTTGAAACTTTGATTAAATCCCGAAATTATGATGCGATAACTTTGACGACAGTAAAAAAATATAAACAACAATTGGTTACTTTTTTGAGTGTTGATGAAGCTGTAAAAAACTTTTTCGAAGCTTATCAAAAACGTTCAGATTTTAATCAAACTATTTTTGTGATTACTGGAGATCATCGAATGCCTGAAGTTCCGATGGAAACAAAGATTGATCGTTTTCATGTTCCGATTATTGTCTATTCTTCTTTGTTAAAGTCACCGAAAAAGATGTCAAATATTGCGACGCATTTTGATGTTGCACCAACTTTTGTGACATATTTTAGAGATTCGTATAAATTGAAATTACCGAATTATGTGACTTGGATGGGGCAGAATTTAGAAAACGGTAAAGCAAATTATAGAAAACAAGGCGTTCCGTTGATGCAGAATAAAAATATTTTGGATGATTATGTTTTCCAGAATTATCATTTGTCAGGAGGGAAATTATATCGAATCGAAAAGAATTTAACAGAAGATTTTGAACAAAATTCGAAAATGGAAATAGAGTTGAAAAATCGATTGAAAAGTTTTAAAACAAAAAACCATTATTTGAAAAATACTCAAAAAATGGTTCCTGATTCTATATTTAATCGTTATATCAATTAGAATTTTCGGCTGTACGAGACACTTACATCAAATTGATTTCCCTTTTGATTTGGACGATATTCTTGATTGTAATAATTAGCACCAATTGAAATTAAATTTAAATCATTGATTGAAAAATTATAATCTGCTCCAATTTTGAAGGACTTCAATTTGTAAGTTGTGTCCTCTAAAAGATTATTGTTAAAATCTTCTGGCGAAATACCTGTACCAATTGCTAAGCTTAAATAATTGTTTGCATCGCCCGTATAATAACGCGTTGTGAATGTATACGAATGCGAAATGTTGTTGTTACTTGGTGTCACAAATGCACGTAAATTGAACCAATAATTTTTATAATATTTTCCAATTGATCCTGTAAACATCCAAACATCATCCGAAAAATGAAGTTGACGATAACCTAACTCGGCTTCAAAACTTTTAGGTAAATTAGCGTAAAGAGAAGCTCCTGTGCGATATTTAGGGAAAATTCCATCACTTTCGGAATATCCACCACCAACGTACATGTAAAATGTATTAGAAAGTCTTGGATAAGCTTCTATTTCATATTGAACACCGTTATCTTTAAATTTGTTTGCGTAATTCACTTTAAAAATCAATGAACCAAGCGAAGTTTGTCTTTTATAACTTACCGAAACTTGATGCCAATCATCTGCAAATTGTTTGTCAAAATGCGAGTAATTGTAATTAACACCAATTGCGTTTTTAGTATTATTGATTTCGATTCGATTTGCTAATTCGCGTGCTTCTGTATTTTTAGGGTTAATTGCTAATAATTCTTTGATTGTTTTTGAAGCTTCTTTATAAGAATTGTTCCAATTAAGAACTTTTGCTTTCAATAACAATAATTCTTCATTTTTAGGATATTTAATTAATCCACGATCAATAATAGAAACGGCTTCTGTATAATTATCATTCCAATATTCAAGTGATGTGTAGGCTAAATAGAAATCGGTAGAGGGATCCATGTTTTTTTCAACATTCTGAAAAACTTTTCTCGCTTCTTCGGTTTCATCATTCCACGTATATATTCGTCCCAAAAAAACAGCGATATCTGTGTATTCTGGCGACTGATCCAACGCTTGTAATGCAAGTTTCTTGGCAGTTGTATAATCTTTTTCTTCGAAAGCTTTGTGACGCGCTTCTTGAAATAAATCATCCGAACTTTTCGATTCTTGGCTATACGAAAATAAAGGTAAAAAGGTAAGAGTAAAGAGTGTTTTTCTTAGAAATGATTTTTGAATCATATGGTAAAACGAGTTTTTTTATGAGTATAAAGATATAATTATTTAGAGCATAAAAAAAGCTCAAGAAAATAAATTCTTGAGCTTTGTTGTACCTCAGGCGGGACTTGAACCCGCACGTCCTAATGGACACAGGATTTTAAGTCCTGCGTGTCTACCAATTCCACCACCAAGGCATCCACTTCTAAGAAAGAAGTTAGAGCGGGAAACGGGACTCGAACCCGCAACATTCAGCTTGGAAGGCTGACGCTCTACCAATTGAGCTATTCCCGCGTGTAAATTGTAAAAATCAAATTAAAAAGTACCTCAGGCGGGACTTGAACCCGCACGTCCTAATGGACACAGGATTTTAAGTCCTGCGTGTCTACCAATTCCACCACCAAGGCAAAATTTGATTTTTATGAATTTTTATATTTCAAAGAGCGGGAAACGGGGCTCGAACCCGCGACCTCAACCTTGGCAAGGTTGCGCTCTACCAGCTGAGCTATTCTCGCGATTGGAGTGCAAATATATAAAATCAATTTCTAATAATCCAAATCAAATTTGAATAAAATTTTAAAAATATATTTGCACTTATTTTAATTAGTTGATAGGCATTAACATATCAGCTACTTCTTTTATTTTATCTTTCATCTTTTTACGATGAACGATCATATCAACGAAGCCTTTTTCTAATAAAAATTCAGAAGTTTGGAATCCTTCTGGTAAATCTCTACCAATAGTTTCTTTGATAACACGTGGTCCAGCGAATCCAATTAATGCTCCTGGCTCTGCCATGATAACGTCACCAATTGATCCGAAAGATGCTGTAATTCCTCCAAAAGATGGATTTGTTAAGATTGTAATATAAGGAATGTTGTTATCTGCTAATTGAATTAATTTAGCTTCTACTTTAGCTAATTGCATCAACGAAATTGCAGCTTCCATCATACGTGCACCACCAGATTGTGTAATAATTACGAATGGAGTTTTGTTTTTGATAGAATAATCAATTGCACGTGCAATTTTTTCTCCCATTACAGATCCTAAAGAACCTCCAATAAATTTGAAATCCATACAAGAAATTGTAATGTCACGTCCATGAATTTTTCCAGTCGCATTGCGAATAGAATCTGTCATTCCCGTTTTCTTTTTAATCTCTTTTAAACGATCTTTATAAGGTTTTGTATCTGTCCAATTTAATGGGTCTTTACTTTCTACTTTTGTATCTAATTCTGTGAATTTACTATCATCAAATAAGATATCGAAGTATTCTTGAGAACCAATTTGTACGTGATGATCATCCTCTGGACTTACATACGCATTTGCTTTTAGTTCTTCAGTTTCAATAATTTTTCCTGATGGTGTTTTGTACCATAAGCCTTTTTTAACGTCTTTTTTAGACTCTGTAGGCGTTGTAATATTTTTCTTGCTTCTAATAAACCAAGGCATATTCTCTGTTTTTATTTGGGTAAGAATAATCTTAGTGAAAAGATTATCCTAAAGTATTAACATTATTTAAATCGTGAAAAGCTTGAATTAATCTGTCTTTGAAAGTAACTTCTCCAGCTCTTAACCACACGCGTGGATCATAATATTTTTTGTTAGGAGATTCTGGACCTTCAGGATTTCCAATTTGTCCTTGTAAATAAGCTGCATTTTCGTCAAAATATTTACGAATTCCTTCCATAAATGCATATTGTAAATCTGTATCAATGTTCATTTTGATAACTCCGTAGCTAATTGCTTCTCTAATTTCTTCTAAAGTAGAACCAGAACCTCCGTGGAATACGAAGTTTACAGCGTTGTCTACACCATACTTTTCGTTGATGTATTTTTGAGAGTTATCTAAAATTTTTGGAGTCAAAACAACATTTCCTGGTTTGTAAACACCATGTACATTACCAAATGCTGCTGCAATCCAGAAATTATCAGAAATAGATTTTAAGTTTTCGTAAACGTAAGCAACTTCTTCTGGTTGAGTGTATAATAAAGAATTGTCAACATTAGAATTGTCAACACCATCTTCTTCTCCACCTGTAATACCTAATTCCATCTCCAAAGTCATTCCAACTTTAGACATTCTTTCTAAGTATCTTTTGCACGTTTCTACGTTTTCTTCTAAAGGCTCTTCAGATAAATCTAACATGTGAGAACTAAATAAAGTCTTTCCGAATTTATTAAAATGTTCTTCGTTAGCGTCCATAATTCCATCAATCCAAGGCAATAATTTTTTTGCACAGTGGTCTGTATGTAAAATTACAGTAGCTCCGTAAGATTCAGCTAAAGTGTGAATATGTTTTGCTCCCGCAATAGCACCTTTGATAGCAGAAAGTTGATTTTCTCCTTTTAATCCTTTTCCGGCATTAAAAGCAGCACCTCCGTTAGAAAATTGAATAATAACTGGAGAGTTTACTTCAACTGCAGCTTCCATTGCAGCGTTAATAGTATCTGAACCGATGACATTACACGCTGGTAAAGCGTATTGATTTGCTTTTGCATCATTGATAATGTCTTGAACTAATGAACCGGTAGCAACACCGGCAGGAAATTTTCTGCTCATTATGTTAGTATTTTGTGAAACAAATATAGATGTTTTTTTAGAAAGGATAATTAATTCCGAAGTGGATTCTTGGTTTAAGCAAATTAAAATTGTCAAATTGCCAGCGATCACCCAATTCGTAAGAAGGGTCATAAATTTTGTAACCTAAATCAAATCTTACAATTGCAAACGTACCAATGTGATAACGGAAACCTAATCCAGAACCAATTCCGAATTCTTTGTAAAAATCTTTGAACTTAAATAATGTTTCTGGACGATTTTTATTAACACCCCAAATATTACCAGCATCAAGAAAATATGCACCTTCCAAACTTCCAAAAAGATTGAAGCGATATTCAGCATTGAATAACAATTTCATGCTTTCAAATTCTAAACTTTGATTTTTAGAATCGATACGTGGTTTACTTCCAGGCCCCAATGTTAAAGGTGCCCAACCACGAACATCATTTGCTCCTCCAGCCGAATAACTTCTTACAAAGGGTGCAACATCTGAGTTTCCATATGGTTGAATGATTCCGAATAAGAAACGTCCTGCTACGCTAGAATTTGAATTTAATTTGAATTTTCGTCTAACATCCACATCAAATTTTACGAATTGTGAATAAGGAATTCCAAAGATCAAACCTGCTTGATTTCCATCTCGATCTGGTTCTGCTTTATTAAAACCAAAAGCCTTGTCTAAACCTCTTAATACATTTCCGGCTAATTCAATTCTTGCTTGAATAAACCAAGGATTACTTTTTGGTCGAAATGAATTTTCTTGATTAAATGTAAATTGATAGATAAAAGAGTTGATTAACACATTTTGAGAAATATTAGCTTTTCTATATAACATATTCTCAAAATCAACATACAACTTTGCATCTTCTCCTGTTAATGAACTTTGGAATCCTTTGTCAGCTTCGATTGCGTCTGTTAATTCATCATCCGTTACATAAATTGGTGCATTAGGATTGTATGCGTAATATAAATTTTTTACTTCGTTTTTTGTATTATTATCTTTTGTAAATACTTCATAATAGCGATCTTTTTTTCGATTACTAATAAATTCCGTATTAAATAAAGAGACTTTGTGTTGAAACTCCGAACTCGAAATATCCATATCAAAACCAAAACCATAAGTCGTTTTGTCTAAACCTACATTTTTCTGCGTACTTGCATTCATTCTAATAGCAGATTCAGCTGTAAAACGTTTTGGTAAAATATTATCAAGATTAATTGGTGTTAATAAATAAGGAAATTTCAACTTTGTTTCGATTGCGATTTCATATGCATTTAAGAATGCTTTATTCATTGAGAAATCTTTGTTGACAGAACCTAAAGTTCCTTTCAAAGTTGTTTCTAAATTTTCTCCTCCTCCAAATAAATTTCTCGAAGTTAAAGTCATCCCGGGAGAAATTGCAAAGTTCATGTAGCGAGAAGCATAACTTTCGACAAAGAGATTCAAGTCATATTTCTTTTTTGGTGTAAAGAAAACGTCTACATTTAGGATAGAATCTTGTTTATTAATTCTGAATCCATGTAAGTTAATGTTTTCTTTCTTGAAAATATTACGTTTTGTCTGAAGTTCTTGTCGTTGACGATATAGTTGACCAGGACGAATTACAAATGCATCTGTAAAATATTTTGGTCGATATTCTGGTTCTTTTGTATATAAAACGTTATAATCTTTATATTCTTCTTTGATTAATTTACTTTCATCATCAACAAAACTGCGAGAATCTGCATAAATATTTATCTTCCCAAAACGGTATTGCGTAAAAGGTGTAATACTATCCGTTTTCAAAGAATCTTGAATATATTTATCAATAAACATCGTTACATCAAGGCGTTTGTTACTTTTTAATGTATCCGCTTCAAAATATAAATCTTCGCCCGAATCATTAAAATCATAGTAACCTCTATTCTTTAACAAATCGATGATACGATCGCGTTCTTCCTCAAATTTGTCAAAATTATATTGATCTCCAGCATGCAAAACAGTTTGTTTTCCAATAGAAGAATTAAGATATTCTTCTATTTTTTGATCAGATATTTTTTGATCATATGTTTCGATATAAGAAGGTTCCCCTAACTTAATATCATAAATAGTTTCTGCTTTTTTCGCAACAGAATCTTTATTATAGGAAACAGCTACTTTCGAATCGAAATAACCTTTGTCATGAAATAATCTATTTAAGTTCTTTGCCGAAAATTCTGATTGTTGTTCATCCAACAAAACTGGAGCCTCACCTTGACTATAATAAAGACGTTCTTTCCATAAACTGTGCCCAACATATTCGCTAAGATTATTCTTCGTTAGTAAACTGTCCAATAATTTTTGGTTACGAACCGAAGCATCTTGTCGATAATATTCCTGAAAAGTTTCATCAAATTTTGCAGGAGACCAATTATAAACCCATTGCCAAAGAGGGAAAAAACCAAGGAACTTACCAGCTGGTTTTTGTTTCACATAATCACTTAAATCTTTGTTGATTATAGTTTTTTTCTTCTTAATATCGGGATCTTCTTTATCGTAGATAAATTTGTTCTTTACAAACAAATATTCTCCTTCAGGTACTTTTTTAGTTGTACTACAGCTATAAAAAAGTAAACCTAAACAAGAGATAAGTGTTATATTTGTTGTAATTTTTTTTTGCATAAATATGTTATCAAATAACGTTATTAAGATAATAACTTCTCTGGGTTCTAAAAAATATAGACAAAAATATAATTTGTTTGTCGTAGAAGGTGTTAAAAATATCGGGGAAGTTATAAAAAGTTCTATAAATATTAAAGAATTATTTATAATTGAAGACTTTTGGCCAGAAGCTACACACATCAAAAAGACTTTTATTGAAGAAAAAGATTTGAAAAAGATCAGTTTCTTAACTACTCCGAATGTAGGTTTAGCACTTTGTGAATTACCTAATTATGATGAAGATATCAAGTTAAATGGTTTAAGTATTGCTTTGGATGATATTCGAGATCCAGGTAATTTAGGAACAATTATTCGCTTGGCTGATTGGTTTGGTGTAGAGGATATTTTGTGTACCAAAGAATCTGTGGATATGTACAACCCGAAAGTTGTGATGTCGACAATGGGATCTTTTACACGAGTGAAGGTTCATTACATCGATTTGGAGAAATACTTATCTGACTATAAAGGAAATATTTTCGGAACTTTTATGGAAGGAGAATCTATTTATGAACAAACACTTCCACAAGAAGGTATCTTGGTGATGGGGAACGAAGCGAATGGAATTTCTCCAGAAATCGAGAAGTTAACGACAAATAAACTAAGTATTCCGTTCTTTGGGAAAAATGGTTCTACCGAAAGTCTCAACGTAGCTGTTGCAACAAGTGTCATCTTAGGCGAGTTTAAGTCTCAACTTTCGCACAAATCATAAAAAAAACTTAATGTTTCTAAACGGGTAACTATTCCACAAATAAATATATACTTTAGTAGAAACAAACAATAAGATTAAGAAAAAACACATGAAATATGTAGCGGTTGTTCTTGCTTCTGCAATGCTGTTTATGGGAAGCTGTAGCAAGAAAAACGAACAAAAAGAAGAAGTTAGAAAGAAGGATCCTCATACTTTGCGCTATGATTCGTTGGATTGGAAAGCAGATTTCAAGCCAATGAAGTACACACAAGCAGAACTTAATGATTACAGAAATAAACTAAACACCTATTATAAAGACTTTTGGGTTGACGGGAAAGTGAGCGGAGGTTTGTTGGTTGTGAAGAATGGGCAAGTACTTTTAGAGCAATATCAAGGGATGGCAGACGAAAGACATAAGCGTCCAATCACTGCAGAAACACCTATTCACATCGCATCTATCTCGAAAGTTTTTACCTCAATGGCGGTTCTTAAGCTTGTAGAAAAAGGTAAAATCAAATTAGATCAAAAAGTAAATACAATATTAGAAGGTTTTCCTTACGATGATATCACGGTTCGTAATTTGCTAAATCACCGCAGTGGTTTGCCAAATTATGCCAACGTTTTGTGGAATAACAAGAAGGTAATGATGGATCGCGAGAAACCAATTTCTAATCAAGATGTGTTAGATATCTTTAGAGAATTTGACGTTAAACAAATTCGTCCCGCAGACAAAGGGTTTTATTACTCGAATACTAACTTTGCTTTTCTTGCTCTTGTCATTGAAAAGATTATGAAAATGCCTTATCCGAAAGCAATGAAATACATGGTTTTTGACCCTCTTGAGATGAATAACACCTTTGTTTTTGAGTATGATCGCGATAAAGATACAGTAGCTCGTTCTTACAAATACAATGGTTACGAGTGGGCTTGGGATGATTTTGACCGCACGTATGGAGACAAAAATATCTACTCAACGCCAAGAGATCTGTATAAGTTAGATGTTGCCATGTATTCAGACGATTTCTTACCGAAGAAGATCAAGAAAGAAGCTTTCAAAGGATATAGTTACGAGCAGAAAGGTTTCAAAAATTATGGGCTTGGAATGCGCTTGTTAGAATATGACAATGGTAAAAAATTATTGTATCACAATGGTTGGTGGCACGGGAATAACACAGTTTTTGTACACGATGTTAACAATCAATTTACGGTAATTGCATTAGGAAACAAGCAGAATAAGAATATATATAGTGCATTTAAATTGGCTGGACTTACAGGAACTTATCCGCTAAAAGCACCAAATAAAGATTCGATGAGATTGCATCAAAAACCAATTGTACCAAAAACAACAGCAAAACTTTCGACCAAAGTTTCAAGATAATAGCAAGGCTTTCTTATATAAGAAAGCCTTTTTTATTTTTATGATATAATGTATTTTATTGATAATCAATAGTTTTATTTTGTTAATTAAATATAAAGTATTAACTTAGAGATAATTAACTATTAATATGTAAATACTTTTAATTATGGCTGTAAAATACAACGTTATTCAGAAGGCTTACCCAGGAGATCCTATGGCGCCTAAAAAGTTCTACGCAAATTCTATTGCAGATGGTGAAGTATCACTTCGAAATTTGAGTAAAGAAATTGCGCAAACCTCATCTATTAGTGAGAGTGATGTATATGCAACATTGATTGATTTGGCTAAAATGTTATCGAAACATTTGTCTGATGGAAAGATTGTTCGCTTAGGAGATTTTGGTTCTTTTCAAATAAGTATAAGTAGCGAAGGAATGGATGCAATGAACAAAGTAAATTCTTCTTCTATAAAAAGTGCTAAAATACTTTTTAGACCTGGTCTAGATTTACGAGATACTTTAGCTACTTTAAAGTATGAGAAAAAGAAATAGTTGAGATAATTTTTCTAACTTCTAATTGAAGTAAATAAAAAACGTCAAGTGGTTTTCATTAAAATCACTTGACGTTTTGTTTAAAACCTCCTTAGGTTTTATATAAAAGATAAGGAGGTTTTATAAAAAGTTTATTTATATCTCAATTGAATAATCATTAACAACATAGAAACATAGACTATGAAAACTAAAAAATATTTAGATGAATTAACTTATGAAATAATAGGTTCTGCTATAGAAGTTCATAAAATAATGGGTAGAGGATTATTAGAAAGTGTTTATCATCAATGCTTAAAAGAAGAGTTAAATCATAGGAAAATAAATTTTCTCACAGTAATGAAGATTCCAGTTGTCTATAAAGAAAAACTACTTGATCTTGATTTTCGTTGTGACCTCTATGTAGAAAATAGTATAGTTGTTGAGTTAAAAGCTGTGCAAGATATTGTTCCTGCTTATGAAGCTCAATTATTAACTTATATGAAACTACTGAAATGTCCAAAAGGAATATTAATCAACTTTAATTGTTTTAACATATTTAATGAAGGACAAAAAACGTATGTTAATGAGTTTTTTACTCATCTTCCAAATTATTAAACCGATGTATTTATATTGTAAAAACAGATAGGTTTTAAATTTTGTTTTGGTAAAATATTAACCACATAGAAACATAGAAATTGATTAATTGTGATTTATTTATAAACTTTCAGTTATTAACTTAAGTAAAGTTACTGTGAAAACTATAAGTCCATTCTAATATTTCTAAGAATTAAACCTATGTATCTATGTAGATAAAAAAGAAATATTTTAAATTTTCTTTTGGTAAAATCTTAACTACATAGAAACATAGAAATTGATTAATTGTGATTTGTTTATATACTTTCAGTTGTTAACTTAAGTATAGTTATTGTGAAAACTAAAAGTCTATTCAAATCTTTATCAATATTTAACCTATGTCTCTATGTGGTTAAAAGAGATAAAATATTAATCACATAGAGACATAGATAAAGATATAACTTGTGTTTTAAATTATTAAAAAAAAGAAAATATAAAACTTTATAAGTTTCTTACTGCTTAATATCCATAATATCTCGCAATACATTCCCAAAGATATTAAACCCAAGAACCAATAACATAATAGCTAATCCCGGTAGAATTGCCAAATGTTGTTTCCCTAAAATAATATGATTATAATGTTCTTTGATGATGTTTCCCCAAGACGGAGTAGGAGGTTGTGCACCAATTCCAAGGAAACTAAGACCACTTTCTACTAAAATTGCCGAAGCAAAATTGGCAGCAGATATAACGATAATAGGAGCAATGACATTAGGTAATATTTGGTTGAAGATAATTCTTGTGTCCGAAAATCCTAAAGCTTTTGCTGCTTCTACGAATTCTTTTTCTCTGTACGATAGGAATTGTCCACGAACTACACGTGCAACTTCTACCCACATCGTTAGTCCAACTGCGATAAATATCTGCCAAAAACCTTTTCCGATAGCTAAGGTAATTGCAATAACCAATAGTAATGTTGGGATAGACCACACAACGTTTATCAACCACATTATTATGTTATCTGTTCGTCCCTTGTAATAGCCTGCAAGAGCGCCCAAGGAGATTCCGACAATTAAAGAAATGAAAACAGCGATAAATCCGATAAGAAAAGAAATTCTTGTCCCGATAATTAACCTTGAATAAAAGTCTCTTCCGTAAGAATCTGTTCCAAGTAAATAGGTTTTTGTGTAGATAAAATCTTTCTCTATATCTTGATTTTTGATGTTATGCTTTGTCCAAGTTGACAAATCTATCTTTACTGCTTCACCACTTAGTCCGTTCCCTATATATGGAACATAAGTAATGCTTTGTCCATCTCTTTTGTAAGATGTAATACTTATTTGTTCGGTATCGATCTCTTTCCCGAATATAAAATCAGAAAACTTCGTTTTTCCTGAATAATTAGGTAAGGGGATTTCGATTGTTTTTTGCTGATAACCTATAGGTGAATATGCAATGGTTAGGTCCTGTCTGTTTGCATTTTCCGTTTTGTCGGACGCAAAGACATAAGCAAAAATAGAAATGATTGCAGCTAATACTATTACACTAAAAGAAAGAACACCAAGGGTGTTCTTTCTTAATTTATTGAATATGATTTGAGAAAATGAACCGTTTTCTTGTTCCATTATTTAATGTCTCTTAAAACGTTAACAGCTTCGTTTAAATAAAAGTCTTTTTGCATTCCTTTGAACCAATTGTTACGTTTAGCTTTTAGCACAGTATCTGTTTTTGTAGTTGCCAAATCGTTTTGATTCATTGTAAATTTGAAATTGTTTTTATACTTGTCTAAAGCTTCAAATTTCTTGATTTTATCTTCGCGAGTTTTACGGTACGTTTTGTAATCTTCTAAGTTCAAAGGAATCTCTTTTACATCTTCCATTGATTTAATGAACTTGAAACTTTCGTTCATTAATGCTAAGTGTGCATTGTTTGCCAAACGAGTTTTACTGTTCGCTTTAATCTTCGCTAAATCGAAAGCAGAAGGCCATTTTGCAATAACCAATGGTTTGATTTGATCCCAGTTCAAGGCTTCTGGACGAGAAGCTTCGCTGATATCTTCGTAAGTGAATTGATCAACTAATGCAATGTCCGACTGAACTCCTTTCAATTGTGTAGAGCCTCCGTTTACTCGGTAGAATTTTTGTATTGTTAACTTAATCGCACCTAACTCATCACTTCCCGACTGACGATCTAAAGGCAAGATTGTTTGTACAGTACCTTTACCAAAGGTTTGCGGTGAACCCACGATAACAGCGCGACCATAGTCTTGCATTGCTGCAGCAAAAATCTCTGACGCAGATGCAGAAAGCTCGTTAACCATTACTACTAAAGGCCCGTCGTATGCGATAGAATTATCTTTGTCTTCGTGAATTTTAAGCATTCCGTCCGAACGTCTCACCTGAACAATTGGTCCTTGATTGATAAACAATCCAGAGATTTTAACTACCTCTTCAAGAGAACCTCCACCATTATTTCTAACATCGAAAACAAGACCTTTGATGTTTTCTTTTTTCAAGATTTCAATTTCTTTCTTGATATCATCCGAAGGGTAACGTCCGCCTTCTTTTCCCATCGGCGTGTAGAACTCAGGTAAATAGATGATTCCGTATTTATCTCCTTTCTCGTCCGTAATAACAGATGAGCGAGCAAACACTTCCTCCGATTCAATTACCTCACGAATCAAAGAGATTGTTTGTTGAGAACCGTCTTTTTTCTGAATAGTCAAGACAACTTCTGTTCCTTTCTTTCCTTTAATTAAGCGAATAGCATCGCTCAAAATCATCCCAACGATGTTTTTTGCTTCACCATTTTTCCCTTGTGCAACTTTAATGATCTTGTCGCCAACTTCTAATTTATTGCTCTTCCAAGCTGGTCCGCCAACAATTAATTCAGCAATTGTAGCGTAACCTCTTTTGTCTTGTATTTTGGCTCCAATTCCTTCCATTTGTCCAGACATTTCGAACTCGAAATCCTCTTTACTTGTTGGAGAGAAGTATGTTGTGTGCGGATCGTATTGTTCTGTGAACGAGTTCATGTAAATAGAAAAATAGTTCTCGCGTTTTGTCTGTTTTATACGACGGAAATAGTCAGAAATTAAATCTTTAACTTCTTCACGCGCTATTTTTTCTACTTCTGCAAAAGGAGTATCTTTTGTTATTTTCTTTTTCTCATCTGCCAAAGGATCTTTTACAGGTTTTATAGAAGAAGAGTTGTCTAAAGTATCTTTCTTTTGACCTTTTAATTCGTCTTGCATTGAAATGATTTCTAACATCACGTTATATTTCAAATATTTGCGCCACAAATCTTTTGCTTCGTTCTTATCTTTCGCGAATTTTGATGTTTTATAATCGATGTTGAAATTCTCTTTTTGATTAAAATCAAAAGGTTTTGACAAGGCATCCATCGAGTATTTTTCAGCTTCAGCAATACGTTTGTAGATTGTATCAACAGTTGAATTGTAGAAACCTAAGTTTTCTGATTTGTAATAATCATCTAAATTGAGATAATCTTTTTTGAATAGATCATAATCAGATTGCAATAAAAAACGTTTGCTTGGATCAATGTATTCTAAATATTTATTGAAAACATTTTCCGAAAATTTATCATCTACAGTAGCAGGTTTGTAATGTAGGTAAGTTAGGGTGTTTCGTGTATTTTTTACGATTAACTTTTCTCTTTCTTCATCTGTGTCTAACATGGGTTTGCAAAAGCAAAAAGCAAGCAAACTCATTGATAAAAACGATAGTAATACATACGTTTTTTTAATTAACATATTGCGTTGGTATTATATAAATTAATAATTTAAGACTCCTTCAAATATAAAACAAAAAAGAAATTAGAAGGAAGTTTTTTACATTTGTAAAAATGATGAATAAAAGTAAGAATAAAATATGGAAAGACCGCTAATTTTAGTTACAAATGATGATGGAGTAACTGCGCCTGGAATAAGAGCGTTGATAGAGATTGCAAAAGGATTTGGAGAAGTTTATGTTGTTGCGCCAGATAGTCCGCAAAGTGGAATGGGGCATGCGGTGACAATAAATTCGACATTGTTTTGTGATGAAATAGAAGTTGATGAAGATGTAAAAGAGTATGCGTGTTCTGGAACGCCAGTGGATTGTGTAAAATTGGCTGTTTCACAAATTTTACCTCGTAAACCAGATTTGTGTATTTCGGGAATTAATCACGGATCGAATTCGTCGGTGAATGTGATTTATTCGGGAACAATGTCTGCAGCTGTAGAAGCTGGTATAGAAGGGATTCCTGCGATAGGTTTTTCGTTGTGTGATTTTGCTTACAATGCAGATTTTAAAGCTGGAGAAGAATTTATTAAAACAATTATTGATCAAGTTTTAAAACATAAATTACCAAAAGGTGTAGTGTTGAACGTTAATATTCCGAAGTTGAAAGGACATGAAATAAAAGGAATTAAAGTTTGTCGCCAAGCTGATGCAAAATGGGAAGAAAAATTTGATAAACGTGAAGATCCTCGTGGAAGAACGTATTATTGGATGAGTGGAGAGTTTAAAAATCTTGACAAAGGTGAAGATACAGACGAACGTGCTTTAGAGGAAGGTTATGTTTCTGTTGTGCCAGTTCGTTATGATTTGACAGCCCATCATTTTTTACCAGATTTAAGAAATTGGGATTTGTTTTAAGTTTTACTTAAGCTACATTCAGAATGATAAAGCACAAAAAAGGACTTCAATTGAAGTCCTTTTTTGTGTTATATTGAAATAATTATTTTACTAATTTTTTCTCAGCGTCACGATAGAAATTTTCTTTTTGATCGTTTCCTAAAGTTTTGTAAGCTTGAATTAAGTTACGAATAACTTGACGATTTTCTGGTTGAATTTCGTACATTTTTTCAAGATAAGGAGCTGCTTCTGTAAACAAAGCTTTGCGTTTTACTTCGTTTGCATTATAAATTTCTTTCTCTTTTTTAGATGTTCCTAAATTGTTGTTCATTGTTTCAACAATTTCTTTGTCTGGTTGCAAAATAGCTAAAACTAAATTGTTGTAAGACTCGAAATGTTTAGGATTTAATTCAATCGCTTTTTTGAACAAGTTTTTAGATTCTTCTGCTTTAGAAGCGTCATCTAAATATAAAACTCCTAAGTTGTAATAATTTTGTGCATCGTTTGGATTAATTTTAATCGCTTCTTCGATACGTTTTGTCATTTTATCAGCATTTCCAGAAACTTGGTAAATTCCAGTTGCGATATTGTTGATGTCAGCATCTTTTGGATATTTTGTAGTTGCTTCTTCTACGATTGCATCATATTTTTTTGCATTATACAATCCATTAAGAGCTAAAACATACATATCACGGTTGTAATCTTTTGTTTGATTAGCTGATTTCCCAGTGAATCCTTTTGCTGCTAATTCTTTCAAAATCGTTAAAGATTTGTCATAATCAGCTGCGTTGTAAAAACAGATTGCTGCTTGATATTTGTAGATATCTTCTTTTGTACCTAAAGCTTCAACTAAGTTGAAAACATTTAAGAATTTTGTTCCAGCTTCTGTATATTGTTTAGCGTCCATTGCTTTGTTTGCTGCGTCTAATTCTTTGTTTGCTAAATTAGAAACTTCAGATTGCAACAAGAAACCATATTTTGGTTGTAAAGCAACTTCTTTTGCTTTTGCGTAATTACCACCAGCTGTAGCTTTATCTAAATCAGCTTGAGAATAGTAAAATTCGTCTTTTTTAGAGTCTTTATTTTTGACTTGCCAAACTTTACCGTTTTCGTATTTAGATAATTTTGCTAAATCTTGACTTGCTTTTGTAACGTCACCTTTTGCTAAGTTTTCTTTTGCTGATTTATTATATTTTTCAGCTAAAACTGTAGGTTCTGTCGTTAATTCTTCTGTGTTAGTTTGAGCGAATGATGTCGACATTGCTAAAACTAATCCTAAACTAAATAATAATTTTTTCATTGATTATTCATTATTTGGATCCTCAGCAGGCGTTTCTTCTGCTTGAGTTTCGTTGTTTTCGTTTGTGTTTTCTACAACAATTGGATTTCCTTCTTCATCAAGTTCTACTTCGTTTTCCAATTCTTCTTCAACTTGTACTTTTGCAATTGCTGCAATTTCGTCGTTCTTTTTCAAGTTAATCAATCGAACACCTTGTGTTGCACGACCCATTACACGAATTTCATCTAAACCAGTTCTAATAGCAACTCCAGATTTATTAATGATCATTAAATCATCTTCGTCTGTAACAGCCTCAATCGCGATTAATTTTCCTGTTTTATCAGTAATATTAAGTGTTGTTACACCTTTACCTCCACGATTTGTTTCACGATAATCTTCGATAGAAGAACGTTTTCCGTAACCTTGTTCAGAAACAACTAATACAGTTTCTTTTTCTACATCAGTCACAACAATCATCCCGATAACCTCATTATCTGGTTGATCTCCTAAGTTGATTCCGCGAACACCAGAAGCAGTACGACCCATTGGACGAACTTTCTCATCTTCGAAACGGATAGCTTTACCATATTTAGAAGCGATCATAATTTGAGATTTACCATCTGTTAATAAAGCTTCTAATAATGTGTCACCTTCGCGAACAGTAATTGCGTTGATACCATTAACACGTGGACGAGAATAAGCTTCTAAAGATGTTTTCTTGATGATACCATTTTTAGTTACCATGATTACGTAATTATTATTTACGTATTCTTCGTTCATTAAATCATGTGTAAGGATATATGCTTTTACTTTATCATCTGGCTCGATGTTAATCAAATTCTGAATTGCACGACCTTTAGATGTTTTAGAACCTTCTGGAATTTCGTACACACGCATCCAATAACATTTTCCTTTTTCTGTAAAGAATAACATGTATTGGTGGTTAGATGCCGAAACCATATACTCTAAGAAATCTTCGTCACGTGTTGTAGCGGCTCTATTACCAACTCCTCCACGAGATTGTTTGCGGTATTCAGAAAGTGGTGTACGTTTGATGTAACCCATGTGAGAAATCGTTAAAACAACTTGCTCATCAGGAATTAAATCTTCGATATTTAAGTCTCCACCTGCGTAATCGATATCTGTACGACGTTCGTCACCATATTTTTTACGAATTTCTAATAACTCATCTTTGATAATTTGCATACGTAAATCTTCGTTTGCTAAAATATCTTTCAAATGGTTAATCATTTTCATGATTTCTTCGTACTCTTCACGAATTTTATCAATCTCAAGACCAGTCAATGTACGTAAACGTAAATCTAAGATTGCACGTGCTTGAATTTCTGATAACTCGAAAGCTTCCATTAATCCTGTGCGCGCTTCGTCTGGTGTTGCAGATTCGCGAATGATTTTAATTGCACGATCAAGATCATCTTGTGTTCCGATTACTTTCATGTAACCTTCTAAGATATGAGCTCTTTCTTGCGCTTTTCTCAATTCGTATTCCGTACGACGAACAATCACTTCGTGACGATGTTCTACGAAATGATAAATCATGTCTTTCAAATTCAATTGCTCTGGTCTACCTTTTACCAACGCAATGTTATTTACACTGAAAGATGATTGTAATTGAGTAAATTTATATAGTTTATTTAAAACGACGTTAGGAACCGCATCCATTTTAAGGACATAAACGATACGCATACCTTTACGGTCAGATTCGTCACGAATCTCAGAAATACCATCTAATTTACCATCTTTTACCAACTCAGCAGTTTTTGCAATCATATCTGCCTTGTTAACTTGGTAAGGAATTTCTGTAGCGATAATACAATCGCGACCATGTACTTCTTCGAAATTAGTTTTTGCACGTAAAACAACACGTCCACGTCCAGTTTCGAAAGCTTGTTTTACACCATCATAGCCATAGATAGTACCTCCTGTTGGGAAGTCTGGCGCTTTGATGTATTGTGTTAATTCGTCAATTGTAATCTCACGATTGTCGATGTATGCAATTGTTCCGTCAATAACTTCTGTTAAGTTATGTGGCGCCATATTTGTTGCCATACCAACCGCAATACCAGATGCACCATTTACTAATAAGTTTGGAACACGAGTAGGTAATACAGTAGGTTCTTGGATAGTATCGTCAAAGTTTAGTTGAAAGTCAACTGTCTCTTTATCTAAATCAGCTAATAATTCGTCTGAAATTTTTTGAAGTCTTGCTTCAGTATAACGCATTGCAGCAGGTGGATCACCATCTACAGAACCGTAGTTACCTTGTCCGTCAACTAATAAGTAACGCAAAGACCAAGGTTGCGCCATACGTACCATTGTGTCGTAAACAGAACTGTCGCCGTGTGGGTGAAATTTACCTAAAACTTCCCCTACAATACGTGCCGACTTTTTGTAAGAACGATTAGAAAAAACACCTAATTCATACATTCCGAATAATACTCTACGGTGTACAGGTTTTAAGCCATCACGCACATCCGGAAGCGCACGAGATACGATTACCGACATCGAATAATCGATGTAAGCGGATTTCATTTCATCCTCAATGTTAATTGGGATTAGTCTTTCTCCTTCAGTCATATTGTTTTGTTATATAAGGTGGCTAATATACGAATTTTAAGCTAAAAAAAGATTGATAAAAACAAGATATTTGATGTTTTATGAAAGTTTTAAGGAAACTTTTCTAATCCTTCTAAAAATAGCTTTGTTTTATCCTCGTAAATGATATTGTTGATAAGTTTTAATTGTTATTGTTTTAATTTTCTCTTGCTTAACAAAAAAATGTTTTTATATTTGCACTTCGAAAATTACAAAGTGTAGAACGGAACGCGGTTTACTATTAATTCAGCTTTTTTGTAATTTTCTATCAATTTGATTTTTGAATTAATAATAATAACTGTATATTTGCAACCCATTCGAGTAATGGATTAGAAACTTAGTAAAGATGAGTAAGAGAACATTTCAACCAAGTAACAGAAAAAAAAGAAACAAACACGGATTCCGTGAGCGTATGGCTTCTAAAAACGGGCGCAAAGTATTAGCTGCTCGTAGAAAGAAAGGAAGAAAAGCATTAACTGTTAGTGAAGTAAGAGCTAAAAGATAATCGCTACAATTCATAAAAAATAAGCTTGAAGGTCGTTCTTTCAAGCTTTTTTTTTACATTTGTTTTAAAGACTGTAGAAAAGTATGGAAGCTAAAAATGTAATTGAGTTAAGTCAATCATCTATATATCAAAGAAATCATTTAGTATTATCTGACGTTAATTTTACACTTAATGAAGGAGAATTTGTCTACCTTATTGGAAAAACAGGAAGTGGAAAAAGTAGTTTGTTGAAAGTGCTTTATGGTGATTTGCCGCTTCAATCGGGACAAGGTTCTGTGGTTGGAATGGATTTGAAATCATTGAAAACAAGTAAGATTCCTGATCTTAGAAGACATTTAGGAATTGTTTTCCAAGATTTCCAATTGTTAACAGATCGTACAGTTGAGCAAAATTTGACGTTCGTTTTGAAAGCAACAGGTTGGAAAGATAAGGCTACAATCGATAAACGTATTGATGAGGTTTTAGATTCGGTAGGGATGTTGTCAAAAAAGAAAATGATGCCTTTCCGTCTTTCTGGAGGAGAACAACAGCGTGTTTCTATAGCTCGTGCTTTATTAAATCATCCTGAATTAATTTTAGCAGATGAGCCTACAGGAAACCTAGATCCAGAAACGTCAAATGATATTATGGATTTATTGTTGTCGGTATCGAAAGAAAATAATTGTGCAGTTTTGATGGCTACACACGATTATGAAATTATTCGTCGCTATCCTGCGCGTAAAGTGCGTTGTGAAGACGGAAGATTATTTGAAGTTGCGGAAGCGATATCAGAATAAGATAAATTACACAATATAATTTTAAAGAAAGAGTTTACTTAGTTGTAGACTCTTTTTTTTGTTAAATAATTAACTAACTAATGTATCAAGGTAATAAACTTCATTTTATAAGTATGGATGTTCCATTTCCTCCCAATTATGGAGGTGTTATAGATGTTTTTTATAAATTGAAAGCATTTCATCAACTTGGGATTGAGATTCATTTACATCTGTTTGGGTTTAATGAAATAGAAAGCGATGTTTTAAGAAAATATGCTAAAGAAGTTTATTTTTATCCAATACATCAAAAGCCTAATTATATTTTTAAGAAATATCCTATTTCAGTAAGATCGAGGGATAGTCAATTATTGTATGAACGAATTAAATCGTTGAAAGCTCCTATTTTTTTTGAAAGTCTAAAAACAACATTTATTTTGAATAAATATACTCTTGAAGGTTATTCTAAATATTTGAGACTACATAATATTGAGCAAAATTATTTTTCCGGATTGGCTGAAAGCGAAAAGAATCTAGCGAAAAAAGCATTGTTTTATATTGAGGCAAAAAAATATATCCAATACGAAAATATTATCCACCAGTTTGATGAAGTTTTTACACTTTCTAAATTTGAACAAAATTATATTCAAGAAAAATATAATAAAGGAAAATTTGTACCTGTTTTTCATGGAAATGAAACTTTTCAATCATTAAGTGAAAAAGGAGAATTTGCTTTGTATCACGGAGATTTGAGAGCTTCGGACAATTGTAAAGTAGTCGATTTCTTGATAGAAGTTTTTAAAGAAATTGATTATCCTTTCGTTATTGCTTCAGGTTCTAGAGAGGATTGGGTAAAAGCAAAAATTAAAAATCATCCACATATACAATTTGTTAAATTGAAAGATTTTAATCATTTGAAAAAACTTTTCGCAAAAGCTCATCTTAATATTGCGTGGTCTTTTCAGGAATCTGGGACAAAGCTAAAAGTAATAAATGCATTATTCAATAGTCGTTTTTCGATAATTAATGAAAATGTAATAGATGATGAGAAAATTAGTGGACTTTGTGTTCAAGTTTTGAATAAATTAGAGTTGATAAAAGCTATTAATCATTTAAAAAATAAACCTTTTTTAGGGTCAGAAGAATATATTGATACGCTTGAATATGATTTGAATGATAAATTGAATGCCAAAATTATTTTGAAACAAATTTTTAATTAACTTTATGATTATGAACAGAAATCAATTTGCAGATATAATTTTACAACGATTAATTGATCAAAAGGAAGAAATAAGTCAACAATATAATAGTAGCAAAGATAAGATCGGTTATTTTTGGGTTGATGATCTATTACCAGAAGAATTAGTTTTGGAGATAAATCAAGTTTTTCCACAAGAAAAAGAAATGGTGTTGAAAAAAAGTTTGAAAGAAGATAAATATATTGCTGTTCAAATGGATCAATATCTTCCTATTTTAGAAGAAATTATTTACGCTTTTCAAGATGAAAGAATCGTAAATTTGATTGCTGAGATTTGCGAAATAAAACAACCTATTCCAGATTCATCTTTGTATGCTGGAGGTTTGTCTATGATGGGAAATCGTCAATTTTTGCAGCCTCATTTGGATAATTCTCACGATGCGAAAAGAGAATTGTGGCGTGTGTTGAATTTATTGTATTATGTAACGCCAGACTGGAAAGAAGAATATGGTGGTAATTTAGAAATTTGGCCAAATGGATTGAAAAATGATCAAATTACGATTTTTAGTAAATTCAATCGATTAGCGGTAATGGCAACGCATAATGATTCTTTGCATTCGGTTTCTCCAATAAAGTTTGAAGGTTTTAGAAAATGTGTTTCAAATTATTATTTTTCTAAAGAACCTTTAAGAGAAACAGATTCTTTTCATGTGACTTCGTTTAGAGGTCGTCCAGAGCAAAAGGTTTTGGATCAAGTTTTGCAAGTTGATAATGCACTAAGAATGGGCGTTAGAAAAGTATTTAAAAAAGGAGTAGTGGAAAATCCGCATATTTATAAAAAATAAAAAAGTAGATTA
>NZ_DICC01000056.1:0-14527 GCF_002415215.1 Empedobacter sp. UBA5036 | reverse complement strand
TAATCTACTTTTTTATTTTTTCAAAAATCTCCTTCAATTTCAATTCTTCATTTTCCCAACAAAGTTCGTTTGCAGCATTTGCAAGATTTTCTTGGTAACTTCTTTTTCCTTCGTCTAAGATTTCTTGTAGTTTTTCAGCCAAATGTTTTGGATAGTGGTTGTCAATCACTTTTCCAACTTTATACTCTTCGACTATTTTTTTTATTTCTGGTAAATTTGTTGCTAAAATTGGTACTCTAGCTTGAATAAAGTCAAATAATTTATTCGGTAGAGCGTAGCGATAGCTTAATCCTAAATCTTCTTCCATACTCATTCCTACATCAGCTAAAGGTGTTATAGTTTTTAAAGTTTTTGGGGGAATATTTCCTAAAAAATGAATGCGATTAGTTAAGTCTAAATCTTTTACCAATTGTTCGTATTCAGTTTTTTTAGGCCCTTCGCCAGCAATCCAAAATTGACAATTATCAATGTGTTTGAACGCTTCAATCATTCTGTCAATTCCTCGACTCATGTTAATTGCGCCTTGATACAATAATATTTTATCGTTTGTTGGATTTTCGGGTAAGCGAAAGAAAATTAAATCTTGTTTATCGTTAAGTTTTGTTCGGTTGGGAACATTTCTAATCACAGCCGGATTAGCACCATATTCCTTGCGAAACCAATTGGCATATCCATCACTTACGGTATAAAAATACTTGATTTTTGGAACAAGAGAACGTTCTAAAGTTTTCCAAACTTTTTTTGTTTTAGGACGATTGTGTAATGATGGCAATTCTGAATAAATTTCGTGACTATCAAAAACTAAAGGAATTTTTTTGATTTTACTTACCAAATAAAAAGGAAGTAAGCTATCTAAATCATTCGCTAGTAAAATAGTTTGTTTATCCGCTTTTTTAAGTAAAGTGAAAAATAATTTGTAATTGAATTCAGCATACTTTTTCATTGTTGATTGATTCTTTTGTTCCATCAAAAATGTCTTGTACGGTTTATTCAATTTCGGTCTACCGTTTATAGTCGCGCCAATCAATTCTACATCGTATCCAAATTTTAACAAAGAATGGCAAACTTTATCTAATCTTTGATCCGTTTCAATATTATTTAGTACAGCAGATAGGATTTTCAATTTTATGGTTTTTGAAGATTATTTTCCAGGTTTGAAGATGATATAATACGCCTGAACTAAAAATAAAATCGCATTTGGAATAAGGACTGGCCAAGCCTCGATCATAGCAGCATAAATTACAAAACATACACAACCAATTGCATTGATAATGCGGATAATTGTAATCTTCGAAAAAAAGAATGCTAGTACAATAAAGACTGAAGCAAGATAGCCAAAAATATCAGCTATACCAATGTTAGATAAAAAATCCATAAAACGATAAATAAGAATGATAAAGTATAGGCAAAATTATGAAAAATAAGTCGATAACTTTGTGTAAATTTGCACAATGATAGAAACTTTATCAAAGATAAAACACAAAGATTCGCCAAACTTCTTTTTACTTGCTGGTCCATGTGCCATCGAAAGTGAAGATATGGCTTTGAGAATTGCTGAAAAAGTAGTAACAATTACTGATAAATTAGAGATTCCTTATGTTTTTAAAGGATCTTTCAAAAAAGCAAATCGTTCTCGTATTGATAGTTTTACAGGGATTGGAGATGAAAAAGCATTGAAAATTATTCAAAAAGTTGGAGAAACTTTTGATGTTCCAACAACTACAGATATTCACGAACCTTTTCATGCAGAAATGGCGGCGGCTTATGTAGATGTGCTACAAATTCCTGCTTTCTTGGTTCGTCAAACCGATTTAGTGGTTGCAGCTGCACAAACTGGAAAACATGTTACGTTGAAAAAAGGTCAATTTCTTTCGCCAGAAGCAATGAAATTTCCTGTAGAAAAAGTAACAGATTCTGGTAATAATAATGTAGCAATTATCGAGCGTGGAACAATGTTAGGTTACGGAGATTTAGTGGTAGATTATCGTGGAATTCCTGTGATGCAAAATTATGCACCAGTTATTTTAGATATCACACATTCTTTACAACAACCAAATCAGGCTTCAGGTGTAACAGGAGGAAAGCCAGAATTAATCGAAACGATTGCTAAAGCTGGAATTGCTGTTGGTGCTGATGGTATTTTTATCGAAACGCATCCAGATCCTAAAAATGCAAAAAGTGACGGTGCAAACATGTTACAATTAGATTTGTTAGAAGACTTATTAACTAAATTAGTTAGAGTTCGTCAGGCAATTCTATAAAAATAATTTTTAAAGAAAATTTATTAAATAATACTTAGTCAAGTTGATTAAGTATTTTTAATTTTTTTAGATAATGGATAATTTAATTCAGAAATATAATATTCCAGGACCTCGTTACACAAGTTATCCAACTGTTCCGTTTTGGGACAATGATGATTTTACTAAACAAGGTTGGATTGAAACTTTTCAACGATCTTTCGATGAAAGTAATGTAGAAGAAGGAATATCAATTTATATTCATTTACCTTATTGCGAGTCGTTGTGTACGTTTTGTGCATGTAACAAACGTATTACGAAACAACATTCGGTAGAAGTTCCGTATATTGATACAGTTTTGAAAGAATGGAGATTATATGTGGATTTATTTTCATCTCGACCAAAAATTAAAGAAATTCATTTAGGAGGAGGAACACCAACGTTTTTTTCTCCAGAAAATTTGAAGAAATTAATTGATGGTATTTTTGAATATGCGGATGTAGCTGAAGGACACGAATTTAGTTTAGAAGGTCATCCAAATAACACAACAAGAGAACATTTACAGGCTTTATACGATTTAGGTTTTAGACGTATTTCGTATGGTGTACAAGATTATGATCTGAAAGTTCAGGAAGCGATCAATCGTGTTCAACCTTTCGAGAATGTGAAAAGAGCAACCGAAGAAGCGCGCGAAATTGGTTTTACATCGATTTCTCACGATTTGATTTTTGGTCTTCCACATCAAACAATGGAAGGAATGATGGAAACGATTAATTTGACAAAAGAATTAAATCCAGATCGTATTTCGTTTTACAGTTATGCGCATGTGCCGTGGATAAAAGGTGTTGGACAACGTGGTTTTCAGGACGATGATTTGCCTTCACCAGAATTGAAACGTGCATTATATGAAGAAGGAAAGAAAATGTTCGAGGAAATGAACTATTTCGAAGTTGGAATGGATCATTTTGCCTTAGAACAAGACTCGATGTATCAATCGATGAAAAACCATACATTACATCGTAATTTTATGGGATATTCTTCTTCGAAAACACAATTAATGGTTGGTTTAGGAGTTTCTTCTATCAGTGATTCTTGGTATAGTTTTGCACAAAACGAGAAGACAGTAGAAGAGTACGAAAAATCAATCAATAACGGAGAATTATCCGTTTTCAAAGGACATATATTATCAGAAGAAGATTTGATTATGCGTCGTCATATTCTAAATTTAATGTGTAATTTAGAAACTTCTTGGGCTGATGATAACATGAAATTTGATGATGTAGATCGTATCAAAACTATGTTACAAGATATGGTTGACGATAATTTGATTGAATTTGTAGAAAATGGTTTGATCGTAAAAGAAGAAGGACGTCCATACGTTCGAAATGTGTGTATGACATTCGATAAGAGAATGATAGATAACGAGCCAGAAACACGCATTTTCTCAATGACAATCTAATAAAATAGATAAATGTTTTAAACTTTATCAAAAAAAGTATATATTTGAATATCTCAAACAATGAAAGAAATAGAAATTCACGGTAAAAAATTTATTCCGTACATCGCTTTTGAAGAAATAGAACACGCCATCAAAAATATGGCAAACGAAGTTTACGAAGAATACAAAGACGAAAGACCGATTTTTGTTGGTGTATTAAACGGAGTTGTAATGTTCTTCAGCGATTTCTTAAAACAATATCAAGGAGAATGTGAGATTTCGTTCTTGAAATTAAAATCTTACGAAGGAACAGAATCAACAGGGAAAATTACTATTGAGATGGATATTCCGATGAATGTTGAAGGACGTCACGTAATTATTTTAGAAGATATTGTAGATACAGGTAATACGTTAGTAGAGTTGCACCGAATCTTGAAAGAGAAAAAGGTAAAATCATTAAAAGTAGCAACTTTATTATTTAAGCCAGATGCTTACAAAAAAGATTTAAAAGTAGATTTAGTAGGAATTTCTATTCCTGATAAATTTGTAGTAGGTTATGGATTAGATTTTGACGGATTAGGAAGAAATTTACCAGATATTTATCAAATAAAACATTAAAACAAAATGCTAAACATTGTATTGTTCGGACCTCCTGGCAGTGGTAAAGGAACACAAGCTAAATTTTTAGAAGAAAAGTACCAAACTCCTCAAATTTCTACTGGAGACTTATTTCGTTTCAACCTTAAAAATGAAACAGAATTAGGCGCTCTTGTGAAATCTTACATGGACAAGGGACAATTAGTTCCAGATGAGGTAACAACAAATATGTTGGTTGATCATTTAGATAACAATCCAAATGCGCAAGGATACATTTTTGATGGATATCCACGTACAACATCTCAAGCAGAAGCTTTAGATAAAATCTTAGCAGATAAATACGAAAGCGAAGTTTCGATTACATTAGCATTAGTTGTGGATGACGAAATTTTGGTTCAACGTTTATTAGAACGCGGAAAAACTTCTGGTCGTGCTGATGATGTGGACGAAAAAATTATCCGTGATCGTATTACAGAATATTACGAGAAAACTGCAATTGTAGCAGAGCACTACAAAGCGCAAGGAAAATGGGTTGAGATTGATGGAGTAGGTTCTATTGAAGATATTACCGAAAAATTGAACGCAGCAATTAAAGAAGTTTTATAAGAACAACTTTTACATAATACTAAAAATGCTCCTTTTAATTAAAGGAGCATTTTTTTATTATTATCATTTCTGAATGTAGCTTTTTGTGAAATGAAGAACCGACATCAGAATGACTTTTCTATTTTCCTTCAACCAAGCCTTTACAAATGTTTTTTACAACAGCAGGACCTTCATAAATAAAACCTGTATAAACTTGTAACAAACTTGCACCAGCTTCCAGTTTTTCTTTAGCATCTTCGGCTGTATGAATTCCGCCAACTCCAATGATAGGAAATGCTTTGTTCGATTTTTCAGAAAGATAACGAATCACTTCTGTTGAACGATTTTTAAGTGGTTTTCCCGAAACTCCACCAGTTTCTTTTACAATTTCTGGATCAGATTTTAATCCTTCTCTCGAAATTGTCGTATTTGTCGCAATCACTCCTGCAATTTTAGATTCTAATACAATATCTATAATATCGTCTAATTGCGAATCTGTCAAATCTGGTGCGATTTTCAGTAAAATTGGTTTCGGTTTTTCGTTTTGATTATTATATTGTTGCAAATAATTCAGAATGTACAATAAAGGTTCTTTTTCTTGCAAATCACGTAATCCAGGCGTGTTTGGAGAACTCACGTTAACTACAAAATAATCTACATAATCAAACAATGCATTGAAACATTTGATATAATCATCAACAGCATCTTCGTTTGTCGTTAATTTGTTTTTACCAATATTTCCGCCAATAATATAGTTTTCACGATTTTTTAATTCTCTAATTTTCGAAACAGCAAAATCAACACCTTTGTTATTAAATCCCATTCGGTTGATAATCGCTTCATCTTCTACCAAACGAAACATACGTGGCGCATCATTCCCTGGTTGAGGTTTTGGTGTAACGGTTCCAATTTCGATGAAGCCAAATCCGAAGTGGTTCAATTCTTCAATATATTCAGCATTTTTATCAAAACCTGCAGCTAAACCAATTGGATTTTTGAATTTAATTCCAAAAACTTCTCGTTCTAAACTTGGATGATTGTATTGATAAAATTTATCTAATAATTTTCCAACTCCAGGAAATGCAGCATAATTTTTTAGATTTCGCGTAACAAAATGATGCGCATCTTCGGGCTGTAATTGAAATAAAATGTTTTTGAATTGTTTGTACATGCTGCAAAATTAATCATATCTGATAAATAATTTGCCTACTATTCATCAGTTTTACAATATTTTGAAACTTATGAATTAGATTTTAATAAACAAATTAGAAATCGTACTTTTGCAGACTAATTAAAAGAAAAAAATTATGCAATCAAATTTTGTTGACTACGTAAAAATAAATTGTAGAGCCGGACATGGAGGTGCGGGTTCAGCAAGTTTGCATCGCGAAAAATATATTGACAAAGGTGGACCAGACGGTGGAGATGGTGGACGTGGAGGGAACATCACGCTTCTAGGAAACTCAAATCTTTGGACTTTGTTAGAATTTCGATTCAAAAAACATTTCCGTGCGCAAAACGGTGGACGTGGAGGTAAATCTCGTTCTACTGGAGCTGACGGTGAAGATATTATTTTGGAAGTTCCGATCGGAACAATTGCCAAAGATGAAGAAGGAAATATTATTGGCGAAGTAACAGAAAATGGGCAAGAATTAATTATTGCACAAGGAGGAAAAGGAGGTTTAGGAAACTGGCATTTCCGTTCTGCAACGCGTCAAACGCCTCGTTATGCACAGCCAGGTTTGGATGGTGACGAGCGTCAAGTTACATTGGAGTTGAAAATTTTGGCAGATGTTGGTTTAGTTGGTTTTCCAAATGCAGGAAAATCTACTTTATTATCAGCTGTTTCGGCTGCTAAACCAAAAATTGCAGATTACGCATTTACAACGTTAACACCTAACTTGGGAATTGTAGAATACCGTAATCATCAGTCATTTATTATGGCAGATATTCCTGGAATTATCGAAGGTGCGGCAGAAGGAAAAGGTCTTGGACATCGTTTCTTGCGTCATATTGAGCGTAACTCTAATTTATTATTTTTAATTCCTGCCGATACAGAAGATTATAAAAAAGAATATGAAATTCTGTTGAATGAATTGAAAAAATTCAATCCTGAATTGTTAGATAAAGAACGAATTTTAGCTATTTCTAAGTCAGATATGTTAGATGATGAATTGGAAGCTGAGATTAAAGCACAATTACCAACTGATATTGATACGATATTTATTTCGTCTGTTTCTGGAAAAGGAATCACAGAATTGAAAGATTTATTGTGGAAAAAACTACACGAATAACTAATTATTAAAGATAAAGACAAATGTTTGGAAATTTTGGAGACATCATGGGAATGATGGGAAAAATCAATTCATTTAAAGATAAATTTTCTGATTTGAAAAATGAATTAGATGGAGAAATATTTACAACGACTTCTAACGATGGAAAAGTAAAAATTACAATGTCTAAATTGGCAACAGTAAAAGATATTGAACTTGCTGAAGGAATGGAAAAAGAAGAAATTGAAGATTTGTTAGTGATGACGTTAAACAAAGCGTTGGAACAAGTAAAAACAGAAGCAATTGACAGAGCGAAAAAAACAGCTCAAGAAAATTTACCAAACATTCCTGGAATGCCTTTCTAAGAAGAATTTGAAAAAATAAAAACCCCTGAAAATTAATTTTCAGGGGTTTTTGTTTGATAATTTGGTTCAATATTTTTATCATCTTTCTCATCCAAAGATTCAAGATATTCTGCTTTCAAACGTTCTTGTTCTTGGTAAATATCCCATAAACGCTCGGCTTGTGGATCATAATAATTTTCTTGATCCCATTTCGGAACTTCTTTTTGTGGACCAATATTTCTAAACAAATAAGCAAAAAATGCACCCGAAATAAATCCACTTAAATGTCCTTCCCAAGAAATAGAATTACTACTTGTATCTGTTTTTAATTGTGGTAAAATTTCTTGAGGAACCATTCCCCAAATCATTCCGCCGTATAATAAAATAATGATTAATGAAATCGCCATTAAACCGCGTTCTTTTCTAATAATTCCACTGAAAAATATGAACGAAGCCAATAAATAAACGATAGAACTTGCTCCGATATGGCAACTTACATTATCATCTAAAAAAGGAGGATTTCCAATCATCCAAAGAATAATTCCTGATAAAATCCAACCAAAAAAAATAACATAATAAGCTAATCTATCGTACATCAATAGTGCGATAAAGCTAAGAAATGCTAACGGAAAGGTATTACTGATAATGTGTTTCCAACCCGAATGAAATAAAGGTGAGAGCAGAATTCCTTTCAATCCTACGAAAGTTCTCGGAATAACGCCGTAACAACCGTTTAAATTGTATCCGTTTTGTTGGAACAAAAAGATAATCCACATTGGTATAAGCAGTAGCAGAGGAATTATAATAGTTTTCTTCGGAAAAGGATAACTCATAAAATTGGTTTTGAAAACATCATTCAATCTTTATTCCTTTCCAGAAAATCTGCCAATTTTGGTCAAATTAAGTTTAATAGCGTTTTATTAATTCTCTCGCAAGCAATTTCCAATCTGTCCATTTCACGCCTAATTGATGATTTTGAACAGCAATTTTATGTTGGTAATTCAAATGCTTAATCACTTCCTTATAAGCTTTTATCAAATTAAAATTCGGATCATAAATATGAGTTGCTTCAGAATTTGCACCATTAATTTCAAGTATGACAAAATTTCCGTTCTGAAAATCTTCTAAACTTTTTGCTTTCAAATCGATACGACCATAATAAAAACCATCAATTTTTTGTGCGATTTGATCTATAGTTTCTTCTAATTTAGACGTTTTTAGAGAAGATCCATCTAAAAAAGTTGTTCCTCGACTATGATTTCCTATTGGTTCAACCAATAATTTTTCATCTTTTTGAAGAACTGAATTTAGTTCGTTTTGTAAACGTTTAAACAAATAATCTTTTCGGTAAAAAGCTCTTAAATTTTGTTCGATTAATTCTTTCAAAGTTGATTTTCCATCACCCGTAAACGTCAAAAAATCTTTTGCTGTTATCGACAGTATTTTACCATTTTTTTCTTTTGGTAATCTAACATAGAAAACACCAAACTCAAAGTTTGATTGAATATATTCTTGTAAAATTAAATCTCGATTATTTTGCTCTAAATAATTTTTCCAATCAATTTCATTTCTGATTAATTCTACACCAATTCCACGTTCACCAAGATTTGGTTTTGCAATAAAGGGAAAATTAAACGGAATTTCTTGTGTTGTAAATTCATCAAAAAAAATGGTTTTTGGCTTATAATTTTTATCAATTTGATTGAGTAAATCAATTTTAGAATAATCAATAAATCCGCCCCATTTCATTGTAGGATTTGCCGAGCAAAAGTAAGCTGGAGCGCCTGTTTGAAAGATTTTATAAATGTACCAAGGTGTCAATGGCGCATAAAATAACCAGAATGGCCAAAATTCGTATCGTGTCCATTTTGTTATTTTCGGATTCATTTTTCTTGATTTTGAAAAGCAATTGTAGAAGATGCAATTCCAAAATTTTGTGGAATTTTAATCGTTGAAAAATGAGTTTCGATCGCAATTTTAATCAACGCAAAATGATGAATGCTATGATCAAAACAATACATTAATTCGCGATAATTTGTGGTATTAATTGTGAAATTCTCTCCGTAATAATTCTGTTTTAGCTGAATTGTTTTTTCTAAATCTAAACGTTCTATTTGTGATTTTAGATGATTCAGCGTATTCAAACTTTCAACAACCGAATTTTCTAAAGCACGATTTCGCTCTCTATCATCATAACAAATGCAATTGTTTTTTCGTGCGTGTAAAAAGCACGAATAAAACTCTATAATATGGCGAAAATGTTGACCAACAGAAGCATCAGAAATGATTTCTAATTCCTTTTGAAAAGACAGATCGTCAAATTGCAAAAGAATGGATTTCATTTCATCAAAAGAATGCGCTATAGTTTTCTGAATACTCATAATTCTTTGCAAAGATAAATTTTTACATTTGAACTAAATTGAAAAATGAGATGTGTATAATCAGTTTTTACAGAAATGAGGATGAATTTGTGCTGACGCACAACCGAGATGAGGAAATTAATCGTTCTTCTTCCAAAGAAATTGTTGAACAAAAACGTTTTGATAAAACCTATTTTTCGCCTGTAGATGAGCGTGCGAATGGAACTTGGATTTTTTATTCGGAACAATATGTTGCGTGTATTTTGAATGGAGGAATAGAAAAACCAACGCATTTCAAAGAGAAATACAGAGAAAGTAGAGGAATTATCTTATTAGATTTATTGAAATATAATTCTGTAAATGAGTTTATTGATTCGGAAAATTTGTCAGAAATCGCACCTTTTACAATTTTTGTTTTTGAAAGAACAACTAAAAATGCTTACCTTTTGTTTTGGAATGAAAATAAACTGAGTGTAAAAGATGTTTCGCAAGAAAAAATTGTGTCATGGTGTTCGTCGACATTGTACAGTCCTGAAAGAAGAAATGAAATTGATGAAATTTTTCACCAAAATAATGAGTTGAATTCCGAAGAAATTTTAGAACTTCACGATGATTTGAAAATGAATAAAGGCGATTTGTACGATTTTTTAGCAACGACATCTATTTCTCAAATTATTATGAATTCTTTAAGAATTGATATGAAATATTGTCAGCTATTTTGAAATTAATAGACAATAATTCGTTATTTTAAGGAATCATCAAATCATTTCGGACATAGGCATAATTTATGCTATAATCTATCAGAATAATTATATTTGTTAAAGACAGCTTAAATAATAAAATGAACGATAATTTCTCACAACAAGTAAAAGACGTTATTTCTTATAGTAAGGAAGAAGCGTTGAGATTAGGCCACGACCAAATAGGAACGGAACACCTTCTGTTGGGGATTATTCGCGACGGTGAAGGGAAAGCCATTTCTGTCTTAGAAGCATTGAATGTTGATTTAGATGAAATGCGTCAAAAAATAGAAAACCTAAACCCAGCAAAAGAAAATCCAGGTAATAATATAAAAAATTTGAGTTTGACAAAACAAGCTGAAAGAGCTTTGAAAACAACATTCTTAGAGGCTAAATTGTTTAAAAGTCCGACTGTAAATACAATTCACTTATTATTATGTATTCTTCGTAATGAAAACGATCCGATTACAAAATTGATGAATAAGTTGGATATTGATTACAATACAGTAAAGGAAGAATTCAAATTTCAATTTCAAGATGAGGAAATTCAATCTCCTCGTGCAGAAAATCCATCTTTTGATGGAGGAGATTCTGATAACGATTTTGAGCGTGCGTCAACAAGTAAATCAACTTCAAAAAGTAAAACACCAGTTTTAGATAATTTTGGACGTGATTTAACAGCGATTGCGCAAGAAGGAAAATTGGATCCTGTGGTTGGACGCGAAAAAGAAATAGAGCGTGTTTCTCAAATTCTTTCTCGTCGTAAAAAGAACAATCCATTGTTAATTGGAGAACCAGGTGTTGGTAAATCTGCAATTGCAGAAGGTTTAGCCTTAAGAATTGTACAACGTAAAGTTTCGCGCGTATTGTTTAACAAACGTGTGGTAACATTAGATTTAGCATCATTAGTTGCTGGAACTAAATATCGTGGACAATTTGAAGAGCGTATGAAAGCAATCATGAATGAATTAGAGAAAAATGATGATATTATTCTTTTCATTGATGAGTTACATACAATTGTTGGAGCAGGAGGAGCTACGGGTTCTTTAGACGCTTCTAACATGTTCAAACCTGCTTTGGCGCGTGGTGAATTACAATGTATTGGAGCAACAACGTTGGACGAATATCGTCAATATATTGAAAAAGATGGTGCATTAGTTCGTCGTTTTCAAAATGTGATGGTTGAACCAACAACTCCAGAAGAAACATTACAGATTTTACATAATATCAAAGATAAGTATGAAGCGCATCATAATGTAAATTATACAGATGAAGCGTTGCAAGCTTGTGTAAATTTGACAACACGTTATATTACAGATCGTTTCTTGCCAGATAAAGCGATTGATGCTTTAGATGAAGCGGGTTCTCGCGTGCATATCAAGAATATAAAAGTTCCTCAAGAAATTTTAGATCTTGAAGCAAAATTAGAAGAAGTTCGCGAAGAGAAAACGAAAGTTGTAAAATCTCAAAAATACGAAGAAGCTGCTCGTTTACGTGATTCAGAGAAACAAATAGAAAGTGATTTGAAACGTGAGCAAGCAAAATGGGTACAAGAATCGAAAGAGAATCGTGAAACAGTTACAGAAGAAAATGTAGCGGAAGTTGTTTCGTTGATGTCTGGCGTTCCTGTACATCGTGTAGCTGAAAAAGAATTGAAAAAATTGGCTCAGATGAATGAGTTAATGAAAGGAAAAGTAATTGGTCAAGATGAAGCGGTAACGAAAGTTGTGAAAGCAATTCAGCGTAATCGTGCAGGATTGAAAGATCCGAACAAACCAATTGGTTCATTCATTTTTTTAGGAACTACGGGTGTTGGTAAAACACAATTAGCGAAAGTTTTGGCGAAAGAAATCTTTGATTCGAATGATGCGTTAATTCGTATCGATATGTCAGAATACATGGAGAAATTTGCCGTTTCTCGCTTAGTTGGAGCACCTCCGGGCTACGTTGGTTACGAAGAAGGTGGACAATTGACAGAAGCAGTTCGTCGTAAACCATATGCGGTAATTTTGTTAGATGAGATTGAGAAAGCGCATCCAGATGTATTCAATATCTTGTTACAAATTTTGGATGATGGTCATGTAACAGATAGTTTAGGTCGTAAAGTTGATTTCCGTAATACGATTATCATTTTAACGTCTAACATTGGTACAAGACAATTGAAAGAGTTTGGAGATGGTGTTGGATTTGGAACTTCATCTAAGAAAGATTCTGCTGATGAACGCGCAAAATCAACAATTGAAACAGCTTTAAAACGTGCTTTCGCGCCAGAATTTTTGAATCGTATTGATGATATTATCTTCTTTAATTCATTAACAAAAGAAGATATCATGAAAATTATCGATATTGAATTGGCAAGTTTAATAGAGCGTTTAACAGCTTTAAATTATCATATTGAATTAACTGAGGAAGCGAAGAATTTTATCGCAGACAAAGGATTTGATAAAGATTATGGAGCTCGTCCGTTGAAACGTGCGATTCAGAAATACATCGAAGATCCGATGGCAGAAGAAATCATCAATGCTGTAATTAGTGAAGGAGATGAATTAATCCTTGATTTAAATGATGCAAAAGATGGTGTTAAAATTTCTGTAAAAGGAAAAACGAAAGAAGAAAAATCAGAATAATTTCTAAGTTTCTATAATAGAAAGGCTTGAACATTTTTGTTCAAGCCTTTTTTTATTTCGGTAACTTTTGCCGTACATTTGCGCTCAGCAAGCCACTTTGTCGCTTCATGTATGTGAAGAGGAAAGTCCGGGCTCCAAAGAGTAAGCATAGCGGGTAACGCCCGTCCGTCGAGAGGCGAGGACAAGTGCAACAGAAAGTATGTACAGTTCGGCTGTAGTGAAACCAGGTAAACTCTATGCGGAGCAATGCCATGTATACCAGCAGTTAAGAGCTACTCGTTCGTTGCTGGGGGGTAGGCAGATTGATGTTTTAGGTAACTAAAATACTAGATAAATGACAAAGCATCTTGATTTATTAAGATGACAGAACCCGGCTTATCGGCTTGCTTTTTTCTATTTTTTGAAGTAAAGACTAAATAATTCTGATGTATTAGAACAATCGTTTTTCTTCAAAATATTTCTTCGATGTGTATCAATAGTATGTTTACTTAAGCCAATTGCATCAGCAATATCTTGACTTGTGTAGCCTTTGATCAGAAACTCGATAATCTCCGTTTCTTTTTTTGTAAGTTGTAAAGATGAATTTGTTTTTGAATTAAGAAGATTATTCAATCCATCTTTGATGTTGTAAATATGCATGGTCGGTTTTCCACCAACCTTTATTTGTGTGATGTCAGTCGCTAAGCAAAAAACTCGATTTGGTAAAAAATTCTTACTTAATTCGTAAAAGAAATGTTGCAAATGAATTTGATGAATTTCGCCTTTTTTATCCATCACACGAAAATCATACGTAAATTTATAATTGATTCTTTCTTCTGGAACAATTTCCAAACTGAAATTTGCAATTCGTTGCTGAATATCAATTACATGTTGCAAATCATCTGGATGTACGATCTCTACGCATAATTCTGCAGTGTATTCGTTAGGTAGATAACCTAAAATATCCTCGCATTGAGGAGATACATATTCGAATGTTGCAGAATTAGGATTGATAAAATACATGAAAGATTCGCCAAGCGCAAGGCTTCCTAAAGTTTGTAAATAATCATTAATCGATTGAAAACTCTCATCTTTTTCGTTAAAGGTTCTACTATCTGTATTTTCACTCCATAATTTTTTTACAATACTTGCATATTCAGTTATAGATTTTTGATTTGCTTTTTTCATATGCTTACAAGTAAAAGATTAATAAAATACCATTAAATGAGTATTTTTTAAGTTAGTAATATAAACTAATTTTGCAAAATATCTATAGGATTAAAGCAGTTTTGCTTTTTTCAACCAACCTATTTATATTTAACCTATAAAAAGAATCCGTCTCACAAC
>NZ_DICC01000062.1:0-39341 GCF_002415215.1 Empedobacter sp. UBA5036 | reverse complement strand
TATCTAAATGCACTACGGGTAGTTTAATATGAAAGTATCTATAAATTGATTAATATGGAGATACTCACAAGGTTTTTAAGCAAATAGAAGTGTTAAAACCACAGGTTTTACCAGATCAAGTGCTAATCAAAGTAAAAGCTAGTGCTATAAATCCCATGTTGTGTTACAACTAGCAAAAATTTGTGAAACAGAGGTTCATGCAATGGTTTCAAGTGTAAACAAAGCAAAATTAGCAAGTAAATTAGGAGCAGATTATACCATTAATTATAAAAAAGAGCATATAAATCAGATTATTGATAAGTATACTAATGGGCAGGGATATGATGTTGTATTTGATAATGTTGGAGGAGAGAATCTATTCAATAGTTTTGCGCTTGCTAAGATAAATGGTTCGATTGTCTCTACTCTTACTAGAGATAAAAAGATTGATATTTCAATTTTACACCAAAAAGCATTAAACCTTCATTTTGTATATATGATTACTCCATTGATTTATTATAATCTGCAAGGAATCGATAAATTAAAAGAAATAATGAATCAGTTAACTATTTGGGTTGGACAATCAAAATTAAAACCACTTATTAATAAAGTATTTGATTTTGATCATGTAGCTGAAGCTCATCTTTACGCTCAAAGTGGTCAGGGTTCAGGAAAGACCATCGTAAGTATATCCGAATAATTAAATATATCAAACACAAAATTTAACCTTATAGTTAGTCAGTTTTTTTCTATTGAGTGAAATCCCTAAAGTATACGATTATGATAAAAATGGCATTGGTGGAAGAAAAACAATTGTTATAGCTGATAAACAAAAGAGTCGATAAATTAATCTATCACTATTCTGATAAAAGTATATAATTTAAGTTATTTGTATAATATATAAATATGATAGAAATTTACACTATCAATAATTAAAATTATACAAATGAATATATTTATTATCAACGGAGCGCAAAACTTTGCCCATTCAGGTGGAGCTTTCAATAAAACATTAAATAATTGGACAACAGAATTTTTACAAGAAAAAGGTTTTGATTTTCGTGTTACAAATATAAATGATGAATTTGATGCTTTTGAAGAAGTAGAGAATTTTAAATGGGCAGATTTGATTATTTACCATTTTCCTATTTGGTGGTTTCAAGTTCCAAATCGCTTGAAATATTATATCGACGAAGTTTTTACGGCTGGACATGAAAATGGAATTTATAGAAATGATGGTCGTTCACGCAAAAATCCAGCAATTAATTACGGAACAGGTGGATTGATGCAAGGTAAAAAATATATGGTTAATACGACATGGAATGCGCCAGAAACGGCTTTTACTTTAGAAGGAGAATTTTTCGATCAAAAAACAGTTGATGAGGGTGTTTTATTTGGTTTCCACAAAATGAATCAGTTTGCAGGACTAAGTAGAATAAACGGTTTCCATTTCCACGACTTGGAAAAAAATGCAACTGAAGAACGTATCGAAAATTACCGTATAGCATATAGAGAACATTTAGAAAACATATTCATTAAAGAAAAAGAATTGGTATGATTTACCTAACAGCAGTTATTAAAGCAAAACCTGAATATCGCGAAGATGTAACAGTTGTTTTGCAGAATATGGTTACAGAAACCAGAAAAGAAGACGCTAATATCAGTATGATTTGCATCAAGGTTCGCAGGACGAAAATACATTTGTTTTCTACGAAATTTGGAGAGATCAACAGGGTTTAGATGAGCATAATCAACAGTCTTATATCTTAGAATTTGGCAAATTGGTTGTCGAAAAATTACAAGAAATACCACAAATTTATTTAACAAAAAAACTATAAAAAATGGAATACAGAAAATTAGGAAATACAGATTTAGAATTATCAGCAATCACTTACGGAGCCTTCGCTATTGGTGGAAATATGTGGGGTGGAAACGAGCAAAAAGATAGTATTGCATCGGTACAAGCTTCTATCGAAAATGGTGTAACAACTTTGGATACAGCGCCATTTTACGGTTTTGGATTGAGCGAAAAAATGATTGGTGAAGCTATAAAAGGTTATGATAGAACAAAAATTCAATTGTTAACAAAATTCGGTTTAGTTTGGGACGGAAGTAATAACGGAAAAGGTGAATTTTTCTTTGATGCAGAAGAAAATGGAAAAGCAATTCCTGTTTATAAATATTCGTCAAAAGAAAGTGTTATTAAAGAAGTGGAAGACAGTCTAAGACGTTTACAAACGGATTATATCGACTTATTGCAAATTCACTGGCCAGATGCTACAACGCCAATTTCAGAAACGATGGAAGCCTTGGAAATTTTAATTCAACAAGGTAAAATTCGTACTGCTGGTGTAAGTAATTACAGTGTGGATCAAGTAGAAGAAGCGCGTAAAACACTAAATATCGTGAGTAATCAAGTTAGATATAGTATGCTGAACCGAGAAGTAGAGCAGGATTTAGTTCCTTATGCTTTGGATAATGATTTAGGAATTATTGTGTACAGTCCAATGGAAAGAGGTTTACTTACCGGAAAATACTTTAAAGATGGAAAACTGAAAGATAATGACCACAGAAATGGTTATTTCCAACAATTTGATTTAGATAAAGTAAAAACTTTCCTTGAAACAATTACTCCAATTGCAGCAGAAAAAGGAGCTACACTTTCACAATTAGTTTTACGTTGGACAAGTTTACAACCTGCTATTTCGATTGTTTTAGCTGGATCAAGAAATGCTGAACAAGCGATAGTCAATGCAAAAGCAATGGATATTACTATTTCTGCTGAAGAAATGAAATTCATCAATACAGAATTGGGGAAAATCTAAAAATAAGAAAATAGATGAAAACAAAACCTATAATCAAATTTGTAGCTATTGGAATGCTTTTATTTGGAGCAGCTACTGGTTACGCACAAGATAAAACTTTAATTGATCCGAAAGATACCAGTTGACAAACATCACCTTATGGAAAAGGAGACGAAAATAGGTGCTGCAAATCTGATTACGCCCGAACTGGTTATGCAGTCGATTAAATTGGTAAAACAAGGAAAAACTCTTTCTTTAGCTATTCCGATCGATAAAACTCTTCCTGCTCTTCGTCATCGTAGTTTCAATCTTTACAATATTCAACCAGGAGAACAAGGTGGACAGACTTTAGGTCCTAATAAATTTAGTTTTAACGATGAATTGGTTAACGGTTGGACAGGTGTTGGAACACAGTTAAATGGTATTGGACATATTGGAATTGATAATGTATATTACGATGGAAATAAAACAACTGATTTTCACCTTTAACAATGAATTAAAAACCGTTATTGCTGAAGAGTTGAGATTACTGTAAATAAGAATTTTAAAGGCGACATACGATTTGCAGACGAGATTCAATCCATTGAAACGAGCGTAAAAAAGATTAGTGAGCGATAGCGAGTCATTTAATATTTTTAGTGAGTAAAATGAAGATTGAACGTCGATAATCGCAGTCTTGACGTTTTGTAATCACATACTCTGTTAGCACAGACTTTGCATTAAGGTAAAAGTTTAAAAATGTACCTAAGCTCTACTAGAGCTTCTCCTTTTAATTTCAAATGTTTTTGTGTCAAGTTAAAAATGAACATAGTTAAGCATTTAGTGAGTAGTCGTTATTTCTCGTCTAAGTCTTCGATACAACGTTTTACAAACGTCACTCTGACTGACGATAATATGAAGCTGAAATGAATTCAGCTTGAGAATTTGTAATTGAAATACAATTTGTTTGCTGTCATTCTGAGTTTATCTTATCTAAGAATCTCTTTCTTTCATTTTTTATTCATTTCCTGTTCATTTTAATTATTGGTATTCATATGCCTTACAAGGAAGAGAACAAAAAAGTAATCAATACTTCGGCAGGCTTGGCTGTAAACCTCACTACTAAAAATGTTCTCATTTCACTAAAGATTTTACAAACCCTACGGCTAAAACCTTTTTTACGTTACATTCAACCATTTTCTTAACGTGTGAGTTTTAATGTCGGTTTTTATTAAGTTTTACGTTCTACGCTTAACGCTTAACTCTTATTAATATTCAAATTCTTTTTAACCAATGAATTTTGTCATTCTGGGTTTGTCTCAGAATCGCATTCAATATGTCATTTCGAGGTATCGAGAAATCTTTTGTCACTTTTTTATTCATTGAATATCTATTTTAATTATCGGTATTCATATGTCCTTCGGGGAAGCTTATCCAAAAAAACATTTGAAATTAAAAGGAGGAGCCATGGTATGGCTCAGGTATTCCTTTTCTTTATTTTCATTTCTTCCTTTCATTTTTTATTCATTTCCTGTTTATTTTAATTATTGGTATTCATATGCCCTTCGGGGAAGAGCATCCAAAAAAACGAAACAAAAAAAGATGCCGACAGTAGTCTCTCAATGATTCAACTTACTAAATTATTTCCATAAAGTTGGTAACTCGCTCCACTCAAACACTCCAACTTTTTTATTTCAATAATTTAGAGTTGAATCGCATTTCGATTCTAAATCGTCGGATTTTTTTAATTCCTTTTTCAATATTCAACTCCATTTATAACAACGAGTTCTAAAACCGTCATTGCTGAAGAGTCGAGCGTCAATTCGGCGTAGTGAGCGTTAACAATGATTTATGTTCGCATTTCTTATGCGAATGTTCTAAAGCATTTAGTGAGTAGTAATTATTGACCGACTTGTATGCACGGACTTGATTTTTTTGGTTCGCTTTGGATCAAGCCAAAATTAATCTAATTCAATAATGCACTACGGGTTATATGTAGTTTTTTAAAGATATTGAAAATAATTGTTGTAAAGCATTTTTTAGTAAGGTATTTTGTACAATCAAAAAATGTTTCTATCTTTGAGATAACCACAGAAAAGAAATGCAAACAATTAAAGAAAATATTAAACCTTTATTTGTTGGAATGAATAAGCAAACTTCTGCTTTACTTTCCAAAATTGTATTTGCTCAATATTCACACTAGAATATTGCAGATTATTTGTTGACGAATTTCGTCATCTATATCCCTTTTCATCAAAATAACAAACAAAATACGATATGCCACTTTATCATCATTTGGGAGAATTCCCACAAAAGCGACATACGGTATTCCGAAAACCAAATGGAGAATTATATGCAGAAGAATTAGTTTCTACGCATGGATTTTCGAGTACGTATTCCAATGTTTACCACTGTTATCCACCAACTTTGGTAAAAGCGATTAGCGAACCTTATTCGGTAGAGCCAAAAATTGCCCGCGCAAAACATTTAAAACATACCTCTTTAAAAGGTTTTAAAGTAAAACCTACCAAAGATTATTTAGAATCTCGTGTACCAGTTTTGGTTAACAATGATTTGCATATTTCATTGGCTGCGCCACAAGAATCGATGACTGATTATTTCTACAAAAATTCGATGGCGGATGAAGTAATTTTTATACACGAAGGTTCTGGAGTTTTAAAAACTGGTTATGGACAAATTGAATTTGAATATGGAGATTATTTAGTGATTCCACGTGGAATTATTTATCAACTTCATTTTAATGATTCTAATAACCGATTGTTTATTACAGAATCATTTAGCCCAGTTGAAACACCTCGTCGTTATCGCAATCATTTTGGACAGTTAATGGAACATTCGCCTTTTTGCGAGCGCGATATTAAACGTCCTCAAAATCTTGAAACAAATGATGAACACGGAGATTTCAAGATTATGATCAAAAAAGAAGGATTAATTTATCCTTACGTTTATGGAACTCATCCTTTCGATTTTGTAGGTTGGGATGGTTATCATTATCCATGGACTTTTTCTATTCATAATTTCGAGCCAATTACAGGACGTATTCATCAACCGCCACCTGTTCATCAAACTTTTGAAGGTGCAGGTTTTGTGATTTGTAGTTTTGTTCCGCGTCTTTTCGATTATCATCCAAATGCGATTCCAGCGCCTTATAATCATAGTAATGTAGATTCTGATGAGATTTTATATTATGTTGATGGAGATTTTATGTCGAGAAAATCGGTTGAGAAAGGGCAAATTACATTACATCCGGCAGGAATTCCGCATGGTCCACATCCAGGTACAGTTGAAAAATCAATTGGAGCGAAAGAAACACACGAATTAGCGGTGATGATTGATCCTTTCAGACCATTGATGTTAACTGAACAAGCGTTAGAAATAGAAGATCCAGATTATTATAAATCTTGGCTTTATTAAGAGATTTTAATTTTGTTCTAAGTTCTAAGTTCTAAGTTCTAAGTTCTAAGTTCTAAGTTCTAAGTTCTAAGTTCTAAGTTCGTTGTCATCTGAGCTTGTCGAAGAATCTAAGAAAAGATTTAATAAAAGTCATCGTGAACTTGTTTCAATATCTCATAAGTTAATTTGAAGAAAAGCTGAAATAAATTAAGCTTGGCGTAACTGTCATTCTGAGCTTGTCGAAGAATCTAAATAATTATAGTAAAACTTAATACATTTTACTTTTTACATAATACAATAAAATAAAAAACACCATAAAAATGAGTACACAAACATTTGCTGAAAAAATAGCATTAGCACAAGATTTTCTTCCAATCAATGGAACAGATTATATCGAGTTTTATGTAGGAAATGCGAAGCAAGCTGCACATTATTATAAAACTGCTTTCGGATATCAGGAAGTTGCGTATGCAGGACCAGAAACAGGAGTGAGAGATAGAGCTTCTTATGTTTTACAACAAGGTAAAATACGTTTAGTTTTAACTTCAGGTTTAAAATCAGACTCACCAATTTGTCAACATGCAATGAAACATGGTGATGGAGTTAAAATTTTAGCACTTTGGGTGGATGATGCGTACGATGCTTTTGAGCAAACAACAAAACGTGGAGGAAAACCTTATATGGAGCCAACTACTATTACAGATGAGTTTGGTGAAGTAAAAATGTCTGGAATTTACACATATGGTGAAACGATTCATATGTTTATTGAGCGTAAAAATTATGAAGGTCCTTTTATGCCAGGTTATGTGAAATCTGAATCAACATATCAACCAACAGATTGTGGTTTGTTGTATGTAGATCATTGCGTTGGTAATGTAGGCTGGAATCGCATGAACGAGGCGGTAGCTTGGTATCAAGATGTAATGGGATTTGTAAATATTTTATCGTTTGATGATAAGCAAATCAATACAGAATATTCAGCATTAATGTCGAAAGTAATGAGTAACGGAAATGGTTATTCAAAATTTCCTATTAATGAGCCTGCAGAAGGTCAAAAGAAATCTCAAGTTGAAGAATATTTAGATTTTTACGAAGGAGAAGGTGTGCAGCACATTGCTGTTGCAACTAAGGATATTGTAAAAACTGTTACAGAGCTTAAATCTCGCGGAGTTGAGTTTTTATCTGCACCACCAGAGGCTTATTACGATATGATTCCAGAACGTGTAGGTGAAATTGATGAGGATATCAAGAAGTTACAAGATTTAGGAATTTTGGTTGATTGTGATGAAGAAGGTTATTTGTTACAAATTTTTACGAAACCAGTCGAAGATCGTCCAACATTATTCTACGAAATTATCGAGCGTCATGGAGCGCAATCGTTTGGAGCAGGGAATTTCAAAGCATTGTTCGAAGCCTTAGAAAGAGAGCAAGAACGTCGAGGAAATTTATAAATAGATATTTTTTTAAAGCCATTGGATTATTTCTAATGGCTTTTTTCTTAATCAAATCTTAAGTTTTGTGTAAGGAGGTTTCAAATACATTTGTTCAATAAAATGAATGTGAAAATGAACCAAATTAAAACAAAAACGATAGTCATGAATTGTGTATTACTTTCAATATTTTCTATAAAAGGGAATGCACAAGATACAATTCAGCAAACTAAAACCGATTCTATTCAACTTGATTCTATTCCAAAGCAAATATTTAATCCAGAAGATAAAGTTTATCATTTCAACGCCAAAAAGTTGATTATTCCTGCGACTTTAATTACATATGGAAGTCTGAGTTTGGCAATTCCAGCATTGGATAATTTGAATAAATCTACTCAAAACGAAATTTTAGAAGATAAAACAAAAGGAAATAAATTTGATAATTATACACAATATTTACCTGCAGCAGCGGTTTATGGATTGAATTTGGCTGGCGTTCAAGGGAAACATAATTTACGAGATCGTACAATTATTTTTGCAACATCTCAAATCATCAATACAGGTTTGGTGATGGGGCTAAAACACACTGTACAAGAAGAAAGACCCGATGGTACAAACAATCTTTCTTTTCCTTCTGGACATACGGCGAATGCATTTTCTACGGCTCAATTTATGTTTCGAGAATATCAAGATTCTAATTTTTGGTTGAGTTTGGCTGGATATCCTTTGGCAGCTTTTACAGGTGTTTATCGTGTTATCAATAATCGCCATTGGGTTGGAGATGTTGTTGCTGGAGCGGGAATAGGGATTTTATCTACGGAATTGGCGTATTGGTTATTTCCTACGATTAACAATTGGTTTTCTCCAAAAAATAAAGAATCAAAAGTGGCGACAATGTTTTTTCCTGTTTATCAAAATAATCAAGCGGGAGTTGGTTTGGTGATGAGGTTTTAGTTATTTATAACCATATTTCGACCTTTTAAATAATATAAAATAGGACCTAAGTATGGAATTAATACTACAACAAAAATCCATAGAAATTTTGTTTTTAAATTTCTAAATTGATGTGTAATAACATGTATTAAACACATTATAGGTAAAAAGGTCATTGTTAATACAAAAAGAAACCATATCCCAACAAAAATATCTTCCATTGTTTAATTAATTTGCGTAAAACTAATGAATATTTCAACTAACATTCATTAGTTTTTATAAAAAATCATTATCTTCAACGCTCAAAACTGCAAACAAATAAAATGAAGAATATAGAACTAACGATTCCAAAATTGGGAGAAAGTGTAGAGTCTGTACAATTGGTTCGTTTTACAAAAAACGTTGGCGATTTCATTCAAGAAGATGAAGTAATTGCCGAAGTTTCGACGGATAAAGTAGATTCTGATGTGCCTTCTACAACTGCTGGAAAAATTATTGAGTTTAGATTTAATGAAGGAGATGAAATAAAAATAGGAGAAGTTTTCGCTTTAATTGAGCCTTCAGAAACTCAACAACAATCAGCTCAAAAAACTGAAAATGTTGAAGAAAAAAAGATTGAAACTGTTACAACTTCGCAAGTTATAAATTCAATCGATACAAATCAATTTTTATCACCTTTGGTAAAAAGTATTATCCAAAAAGAAAATCTTCAATCAACAGATATTTCACAAATAAAAGGTTCTGGTCGTGATGGAAGAATTTCGAAAAATGATGTATTAAATTATATTCAAAATAAACCATTTACAACTAATAATTCAAGTAATACTTTAAATAAAAATAATATAGTTTCAAGTTCTTCTTATGGAGCGAAAGATGAAATTATTGAGATGGATAAAATGCGTCAATTGATTTCAAAACACATGAAAAAGAGTAAACAAACTTCGCCTCATGTGACGGCTTATGTAGAACCTGATGTTACGAATTTTGTGAAATGGCGCGAAGAAAATAAAGCTGCTTTTGAAGCTAAATACAAACAAAAATTGACATTTACGCCGTTAATTGTAGATTGTGTTGTTCGTGCAATTAAAGATTTTCCAATGATTAATGTATCAGTTGATGAAACTGAGACTAAAATAATCAAACACAATGAGATAAATATTGGAATTGCAACTGCTTTACCAAGTAATAATTTGATTGTTCCTGTCATTCATCAAGCCAATGAATTAAATTTAGAAGGTTTAGTAAAAGGTGTAAATTCAATTGTAGATAAAGCAAGAAATAATAAACTTTCGCCAGATGATGTTCGTGGAGGAACGTTTACAATAAGTAATGTGGGAACTTTTGGTAATTTGATGGGAACGCCAATTATCAATCAACCTGAAGTGGCAATTTTAGCGACTGGCGTGATCAAGAAAAAACCTGCGGTTTTGGAAACTGAGTTCGGAGATATTATTGTGGCGAGGCAATTTATGTATTTGTCACTTTCGTTTGATCATCGTGTGATAGACGGATCTTTGGGAGGCGTTTTCTTGAAACGAATTTCAGATTACATGGAGAATTGGGATGTTAACACGCAAATTTAATCAGAATGGAAACCACATTATCAACAACAACATTACTTAAACAAGCATACGAATTATTGGTTACTGCAAAATCTTTAACCGAATTATACGAAGAAAATAAAGCTGTAACAAGCAAATATGTACATGCAACAGCGCGTGGACATGAAGCAATTCAAATTGCAACAGGATTACAATTATTACCGCAAGATTATTTAAGTGCATATTACCGAGACGATGCAATGTTACTATCAATCGGAATTACTCCTTACGAATTGATGTTGCAATTATTGGCAAAACGCGACGATATTTTTTCTGGAGGAAGAACCTATTATTCTCATCCAAGTTTGCGCCGTGATAATATGCCGAAAATTCCGCATCAAAGTAGTGCAACAGGAATGCAAGCGATTCCAACAACGGGAATTGCGATGGGAATGCAGTACAAAGAATTAGAAGGTCTTTGCAATGAAGAAGTAAAACCAATTGCAGTTTGTTCGTTAGGAGATGCGTCTTGTACGGAAGGCGAGGTGGCAGAAGCTTTCCAAATGGCAGCGTTGAAACAATTACCAATTTTATATTTGGTTCAAGATAATGAATGGGATATTTCGGCTTCGGCAGATGAAATTCGTGCACAAGATATCGCTCATTATGCAAAAGGTTTCAATGGTTTGGAAGTTTTTGTGGTTGATGGAACGGATTTTTTAGCTTCTTATGAAACGATTCAACGTGCAATTGAAATTATTCGTACAGAACGTCGTCCGATTTTGGTTCATGCAAAAGTTCCTTTATTGAATCATCATACATCTGGCGTTCGCAAAGAATGGTACAGAGATGATTTGGAGGAGGCGCAATCTCGTGATCCTTATGATAAATTAAAGAATACATTATTAAATGATGGTTTCGATGAAAATGATTTAATCGAAATTGAGAATAAGATAAAAGAACAAGTTCAGGCAGAATATCAAGAAGCATTAAAAGCAGAAGATCCACGTTCTGAAGATTTATATACGCATGTTTTTGCATCAACACCGATTAACGAAGAAAAAGGAAATCGTTCTCCAGAAGGAAAAGATAAAACAGTAATGGTAGATTCTGCATTATTTGCGATTCGTGAATTAATGGCAAAACATCCAGAAGCTTTATTATATGGACAAGATGTAGGATTGCGTTTAGGTGGAGTTTTTCGTGAAGCGGCAACTTTAGCAAAACAATATGGTAAAAATCGTGTATTTAATACACCAATTCAAGAAGCGTTTATAATCGGATCTACGGTTGGAATGTCTGCAGTAGGCTTAAAACCAATTGTTGAGGTGCAATTTGCCGACTATATTTGGCCAGGATTGAATCAGTTGTTTACAGAAGTGGCACGTTCTAATTATTTATCAAACGGTAAATGGCCAGTTTCCATGATTTTACGTGTACCAATTGGTGCGTATGGAAGCGGAGGACCTTATCATTCAAGTTCTGTAGAAAGTGTTTTGACGAATATTAAAGGAATTAAAATTGCGTATCCATCTACTGGAGCGGATTTGAAAGGTTTGATGAAAGCAGCTTATTACGATCCAAATCCTGTGGTAATGCTAGAGCACAAAGGGTTGTATTGGAGTAAAATAAAAGGAACAGAAGATGCTGCGACAGTTGAGCCGGACGAAGATTATGTATTGCCTTTTGGTAAAGCACGTGAAGTTTTAACGGCTGAATCTTCTCAAAATCATAATTCTGTTTCGATTATTACATACGGAATGGGAGTGTATTGGGCAAAACAAGCGGCAAAGGATTTTCCTAATCAAGTCGAAATTATCGATTTAAGAACTTTAGTTCCGTTAGATGAAGAAACAATCTTTAATAGTGTAAAAAAACACAATCGTTGTATTGTTTTGACAGAAGAAGCGAAGCAAAACTCTTTTGCACAGAGTATTTCAGGCTTAATTAATGAAGAGTGTTTTGAGTACTTAGATGCACCAATTCGTGTGTTAGGAGCGCAAGATATGCCAGCAATTCCATTAAATTCGACTTTGGAAGCAGAGATGTTACCCAATGCTGAAAAATTAAAAACATTGATTAATAGTGTTTTATCTTATTAAAAAGGCAATAATTAATAAGAATTGTATTTTTTACACTAAAAAAACTAACAAACGTTAGTTTTTTTAGTTTTTTTGATTAAATTTGTTATTATCAAAAATCAAAATCTGCAAAAATTATGATATTTAATCCCGAGATAGAACAAATGCCAATTGAAAAATTGCGCGTTCTTCAAAACGAAAGACTTCAAAACATGTTACAAAAAGTGTACAACAATGTACCTTTTTATAAAGAAGCATTTGATGCGGCTGGAATAAAACCAGAAGACATCAAAGGTGTTGAAGATCTACACAAATTACCTTTCACCAAAAAAACACATTTAAGAGAGAACTATCCGTTCGGATTATTTGCAGAACCAAAGAGCAACGTAATCCGTTTACATTGTTCAAGCGGCACAACAGGAAAACCAACTGTTGTAGGTTATACCAAAAATGACATCGAATTATTTTCAGAAGTAGTAGCACGTTCTTTAGCGGCTTCTGGATGCGAACCAGGAATGACATTACAAAATGCTTATGGTTATGGTTTGTTTACAGGAGGTTTGGGATTACATTATGGAGCAGAAAAGTTAGGAATGACAGTTGTTCCTATTTCTGGTGGAAATACTGAAAAACAAATCATGTTGTTGAAAGATTTTCAGGCTGATGCGATTTGTGCAACACCATCGTATGCATTAACAGTAGCTGAGGAAATCAAGAAAAGAGGCGAATCATTAGAAAGCTTAAATCTTAAGTTTGCGATTTTGGGATCAGAACCTTGGTCAGAAGCCTTACGCCAAGAAGTAGAAGGAAGTTTAAACATCAAAGCTTCTAATATCTATGGATTGAGCGAAATTATCGGACCTGGTGTATCTAATGAAGATTATGAAGAGCAAGGAACAGGATCTTACATTTGGGAAGACCACTTCTTTCCAGAGATTGTAGACGAGAAAACAGGTGAGCCTGTGCCTTATGGACAACCTGGAGTTTTAGTGATTACAACGTTAACAAAAGAAGCTTTACCATTGGTGCGTTATTGGACGGGAGATATCACAACCCTTACGTACGAATATTCTAAGAAAAGAACGCATATCAAAATGGGACCAATTATTGGTCGTGCAGATGATATGATGATTATTAGAGGTGTAAATTTCTTTCACACACAAATCGCTGATTTTATTCCAGAATTTCCAGAATTATCGCCAAATTATCAAGTAGTTTTAACAAAACCTAAAAATATGGATGCTGTAGAAGTTGGATTTGAAATTAATCCTGACTATTTTGCAAGCCAAGGTTTCACTTGTGATAATTTGAACGACGAATCTAATCATGCATGTTGCAAATTAATCTCTAATATTCACAAAAAAATTAGAGACAATATTGGATTAGGAATGAATGTTAAATTGTATCAAGTTGATGAACTTCCGAAAAGTGAAGGAGGAAAATTAAACCGAATCATCGATAACAGACATTTATAAATATATGCCTAAACAAAGTAAAAAAGAACTGATTATTCAAGAAGCTGCCTTAATCTTTAAACAAAAAGGTTATTCGGCAACATCAATGCGCGAACTGGCTGAAAAGGTTGGAATGGAAGCCGCAAGTTTATACAATCACATTCGTTCGAAAGACGAAATTTTAGAAGAGATTTGTTTTAAAGTTGCTAATCAATATGTTTCTCACATTAGTTCGATCGAAGATACAAACGAATCAAATGTTCAGAAATTGAGAGATTTAATTCAATTGCATGTCAGAATGATTATTGATGAGCCAAACGAAGTTTCTGTTGCAAATAATGATTGGAAAAATCTTTCGGATACGAAAAAGGATTTGTATAAAACAATTCGAAAAGGATACGAAAAAAGAATCGCTAATCTTATCAAAGCAGGAATTGCAGCAGGCGAATTTAAAGACTTGAATGTTTCGGTTGCTTTATTTACTTTATTATCATCATTACGTTGGATAGAATTGTGGTACAAACCTGGACGAGATATCTCACCAGAGCAATTAGAAAATGACTTAATGACACTATTAATTAACGGATTTCAAAAATAATATGGCTATAAATTTTCACCAATTACGCGTTAAAAATGTAAAAAAGGAAACACCAGATTGTGTATCCGTTACATTTGAAGTGCCAGAAGAATTAAACCAAGAATTCAAATTCAAACATGGTCAATATTTAACGTTTAAGAATTTTCACAATAACGAAGAAATTAGACGTTCTTACTCAATTTGTTCAAGTCCTTTGGATAATGAATTAAGAGTTGCTGTAAAGAAAATTGAGGATGGAATTTTCTCGACATTTGTTAACGATACAATCAAAGTTGGCGATGTTCTTGATGTAATGACTCCACAAGGAAATTTCTTTACAGAAGTACACGAAGACAACAAAAAATTATATGTAGGAATTGTGGCGGGATCTGGAATTACACCAGTACTTTCTATCATCAAAACAGTTCTACAAACAGAACCTAACAGTCAATTTGTACTGTTATATGGAAACAGAAACAAAGGTTCGATTATTTTTAAAGAAGAAATCGAAGCATTAAAAAATAGATACATGGAACGCATTAGCGTTTACAATATCTTGAGTCGTGAAACGGCTGATGCTGAGATTTTGAGTGGTCGTATTGATAAAGCAAAAATTGAATATTTCTTGCAAAATATCATCGATCCAAAAGAAGTAAGCGAAGTTTTCCTTTGTGGTCCAGAAGAAATGATTTTAAGCGGTCGTGACGCTTTTGTAGAAGCAGGAGTTGATGCAAAACATTTGCATTTCGAATTATTCTATAGTGCATCTGCAGAAGCGAAAAAGGTAGAGCGTCAAAAAGCTGTAAAACAATCAGATGATACAATGAGTAAAGTAACCATCAAATTAGATGCAACAGCTTTACAGATTGATTTGGGTTACAATGGCGATACAATCTTAGATGCGGCTTTACAAAACGGAGCTGATTTACCTTATGCTTGTAAAGGTGGTGTTTGCGCAACTTGTAAGTGTAAAGTAGAGAAGGGTGAGGTAGAAATGGACATCAACTACTCACTTGAGCCAGATGAATTAGAAAGAGGATTTGTATTAGCGTGTCAAGCGCACCCTCGTTCTGCAGAAGTCGTGGTAGATTTTGATGCCAAATAATCAACTTTAAAAACGTTTAGAAATGAGTGCAAAAGAAATTGATTTTCAAGAAATCTTCGATAATAAGATTGAAAATGAAGTTCGTATCGAACCAAAAGACTGGATGCCAGACGCATACCGTAAAACATTAATCAGACAAATCTCTCAACATGCTCACTCAGAAATTGTAGGGATGTTACCAGAAGCAAACTGGATTACAAGAGCGCCTTCATTAAATAGAAAGAAAATCTTATTAGCGAAAGTTCAAGACGAAGCTGGTCACGGATTATACTTATATTGTGCTGCTGAAACATTAGGTGTTTCCCGTATTCAAACATTAAATGATTTACATTCAGGTAAAGCTAAATATTCTTCAATCTTCAATTATCCAACCCTTACTTGGGCAGATATCGGAATGATTGGATGGTTAGTTGATGGAGCTGCGATTTTGAATCAAGTTCCATTATGTAGAACTTCTTACGGACCTTATGCTCGCGCAATGGTACGTGTTTGTAAAGAAGAATCTTTCCACCAAAGACAAGGTTACGAAGCATTAGTGGTATTATCAAAAGGAACACCAGAACAAAAAGCGATGTTGCAAGATGCAATGAACCGTTGGTGGTGGCCTACATTAATGATGTTTGGACCAAAAGATGAAGAATCATCAAACTCAGAATTATCAATGAAATGGAAAATTAAACGTTTCTCTAACGACGAATTACGTCAACGTTTCGTAGATATTTCAGTTCCTCAAGCAGAATACTTAGGGTTAACAATTCCAGATCCAGATTTAAAATGGAACGAAGAACGTGGACACTATGATTTCGGTGATATCGATTGGGAAGAATTCTGGAATGTTGTGAAAGGAAACGGTAAATGTAACAAACAACGTTTAGATGCTCGTCGTAATGCACATGAAGAAGGTGCTTGGGTACGTGATGCTGCTACAGCTTACCACGAAAAAAGAAAACAAAGAGAATTAGAAAAAGAACAACGCAAAAACGCATAAAAAGATGGAAAATAGAGATTGGCCTTTATGGGAAGTATTCATTAGAAGTAAACAAGGGTTAGACCACAAACATGTTGGGAGCTTACATGCTGCTGATGCTACAATGGCACTAGAAAATGCACGTGATGTATATACACGTCGTTTAGAAGGTGTAAGTATTTGGGTGGTAGAATCTGCTAATATCCATGCTTCTAATCCTGATGAAGCAGAGCAATTTTTTGATCCTGCAGAAGACAAAGTTTACCGTCATCCAACTTTTTATGATGTACCAGAAGAAATTAAAAACATGTAATTTATGACAAGTACAGTTTATCAAAACAATCAAAATTACATCGATTTTATCTTACATTTAGCGGATACAAATCTAATTTTGGCACAACGTTTATGCGAATGGTGTGGTCATGGTCCAATTTTAGAACAAGACATTGCAATGTCTAATATGGCGTTGGATTTATTAGGTCAAACTTCTAATTATTATAACTATGCGGCTGAAATGATCGGGAATGGAGCAACTGAAGATACGTTAGCAATGTTACGCGAAGAGCGTGAATACAAAAACTTATTGTTAGTTGAATTACCAAACGGACATTTCGGTGATACAGTTGCACGTCAGTTCTTTTATGATTCTTACCACGCATTATTATTAGAACAATTCTTGAAAGTAAAAGATCTTAAATTACAAGCTATCGCTGAAAAATCATTGAAAGAGGTAAAATATCACTTAAAATGGTCATCAGAATGGATAATTCGTTTAGGAGATGGAACACAAGAATCTCACGATAAAATTCAGGAAGCTGTAAACAATATTTTACCTTATGTAAAAGAAGCGTTTTTATTAGCACCTTACCAAAAAGCTTTAGTTGAAGAAGGATTAATTTCAAGTCCAGAAGAATTTCAAGAAACTTGGTTAGCAAATGTAAAAGCAATTTTAGACGAAGCGACAATCGAGGCTGATGTCGAAAATGCGTTTGTACAAAAAGGAGGTAAAGAAGGTGTTCATACAGAGCATTTAGGATTTATCTTAACAGATTTACAATATTTACAAAGAACTTATCCAAATTCGCAATGGTAACCGAAAAAGAAATTTGGCAATACATGGAGGAAGTTGCTGATCCAGAAATTCCTGTGATTAGTGTAATCGATCTTGGTGTTGTGCGTAAAATTGAATTGATTGACCAAGAAAGTGTCAATGTTACTATTACGCCAACGTATTCAGGATGTCCTGCTATGAGTGCAATTTCAATTTCTGTTCGTTTAAAATTAATCGAAAAAGGATTCAAAAATATCAATGTCATTAATCAGTTGAGCCCTTCGTGGTCAACTGATTGGATGACAGAAGAAGGAAAGCAAAAAATGAAGGCTTATGGAATTGCACCGCCTACCAAAAATCCTTCATCTGATGCGCTTTTTTCGGATGAACAAAATGTAGAATGTCCACAATGTGGCTCTACAGATACCAGACTTATCAGTCAATTTGGTTCTACGGCCTGCAAAGCTATGTATCAATGCAATAGCTGCCACGAACCATTTGATTATTTCAAATGTCATCACTAAAAAATTATGGAAAATTCAACATCAATCCTATACACACAAGAGGGAGGAATTGCTACGATTACGTTGAATCGTCCTTCTGTTTTTAACAGTTTTAATCAGGAAATGATTAAATCTCTTCAACATCACTTGGATGTTGCAGCTCAAGATGTTTCTGTTCGTGCAGTAGTTTTAACTGGAACGGGGAAAGCATTCTGCGCTGGTCAAGATTTAGGCGAAGTTTTAGAAGAAAAAGAAATCGACTTCAATAAAATCGTTCAAGAAAATTACAATCCATTGGTTCTTAAAATTAGAAACATGGATAAACCAGTTGTTGCTGCTGTAAACGGTGTTGCTGCCGGTGCAGGAGCAAATTTAGCTTTGGCTTGTGACATTGTTGTCGCGAAAGAATCGACAAACTTTATTCAAGCTTTTTCTAAAATTGGTTTAATCCCAGATTGTGGAGGAACTTATTTCTTACCTCGTTTAATTGGACTTCAAAAAGCAACTGCTTTTATGATGCTTGCTGATAAAGTTTCGGCGGCTCAAGCAAAAGAAATCGGAATGATTTATGAGTTTTTTACTGATGATATTTTCGATGCTGAAGTTGCTAAGATTGCGGATAAATTAGCCAATCTTCCAACAAAAGGTTTGGCTTATACAAAGAAATTATTGAATCAAACATTTAATAATTCAATCGAAGAACAATTAATACAAGAAGGATTATTTCAAACTAAATCAGGTAATACATCAGATTATCAAGAAGGTGTAGACGCATTTATCGAGAAAAGAAATCCAGTTTTTAAAGGCGAGTAAGAAATGAAAAAAATAGGAATTATTGGTGGTGGAGCAATGGGTTCTGGAATTGCGCAAGTTTTTGCTCAATCTGGTCATTCTGTTGTTTTATATGACACAAATAAAGAAGCATTAGATCGTTCAAAACAAAACTTAGCGAAGACTTTCGAGAAGTTAGTGGCGAAAGAAAAATATACTGCTGAAAAAGCACAAGAAATTCAAAACAATATCGAATATGCAGATAGTTTATCAGCTTTTGCATCCATCGATTTGATGATTGAAGCGATTATTGAAAACTTAGATATCAAAAAATCAGTTTTCAAACAAGTGGAAGAAATAGTTTCTGACGAATGTATTTTAGCGTCAAACACTTCTTCATTATCAATTGCATCAATCGCATCTGCGTGTTCGAAACCAGAACGTGTAATCGGAATTCATTTTTTCAATCCAGCTCCATTAATGGCTTTGGTAGAAATTATTCCAGCTGTACAAACACGCGAAGGATTAGCTGAAGATGTAAAAGCTTTGATTCAATCTGTTGGTAAATTACCAGTCATTACGAAAGATACACCAGGATTTATTGTAAATCGTGTGGCTCGTCCATTCTACAGCGAATCAATTCGTTTATTAGAAGAAGGCGTAGCCGATGCAGAAACAATAGATTATGCGATGACTTCTGTTGGAGGTTTCCGAATGGGACCTTTCGAATTAATGGATTTTATTGGACATGATGTGAATTATCGTGTAACAGAATCTGTTTTTGAATCTTTCTTTTATGATCCTCGTTTCAAACCATCTTTCTCTCAAAAACGCTTATTCGAAGCTGGATATTACGGACGTAAATCAGGTCGTGGATTTTACAATTATGCAGAAGGAGTGGAGAAAAAAGCACCATCTCAAGATCAAGTTTTATTAGAAAAAATCTACAAACGCGTTTTAGTGATGTTAATCAACGAAGCAGCTGATGCTTTATTTTTAAACATTGCAAACCGTGAGGATTTAGATATAGCGATGACAAAAGGTGTAAATTATCCAAAAGGATTATTGAAATGGGCAGATGAATATGGTTTAGAAAATGTACAAAACGATTTAGATGAATTGTACAATTATTACCATGAAGATCGTTACCGTTTAAGTCCAATTATCAGAAATTACGTCAAAGAAAACAAAACATTCTACTAAAAAATATCAAAACATGGAACCACAAAAGTTATTAAATGCAATGCTTGACCACGATAAATTTAGTGAATGGTTAGGTTTAGAAGTAATAGGATTAGATGCAGGTTATGCTAAAGTTCAAGCTACAATTCGTCCAGAAATGATGAACGGAGTTGGCTCTGTACATGGAGGTGTAACATTTGCAATGGCAGATTCTGCTTTTGCTTTTGCATGTAATTCATACAATAATATTTCTGTTGCTTTGGATGTTCATATTTCATTCACAAAAGCAGGGAAAGTTGGAGATGTATTCACAATCGAAGCGAAAGAGGTGCATTCTTCTAAAAGAACTGGTATTTACGATATCAAAGTTACGAATCAAAATAATGAGTTAATTGCTTTATTTAAAGGAACTTGCTTTAGAACAGGTAAACCTTTGATTGAAGAGTAAAATGTTATAAGTTCTACGTTATAAGTTCTAAGTTTTTTGAACGTATCACGTAAAACGTATCACGTAAAACGTATTAAAAATGAACCAAACATATATTATAGATGGAGTTAGAACTCCAATTGGTAAATTAAAAGGTGGATTATCTGCTGTTCGTCCAGATGATATGGGTGCAATGGTAATCGCCGAATTATTAAAAAGAAATCCGTCAATTGATCCAGCTGCATTTTACGATGTTATTTTAGGAAATGCAAACCAAGCAGGAGAGGATAACCGTAATATAGCTCGTATGTCGGCTTTATTATCTGGATTACCTTATACAGTTCCGGGAGAAACGGTAAATCGTTTATGTGCGTCTGGATTATCAGCAGCAATTGCGGCATCAAGAGCGATTCAAGTTGGTGATGCTCAATTAATGATTTCTGGTGGAGCTGAATCGATGACTCGTGCACCTTTAGTTATTTCTAAATCAGCTTCTCCATTTGGTGGTGATGCGCAAATTTATGATTCAACTTTTGGTTGGCGTTTTATCAACCCTAAAATGAAAGAAATGTGGGGTGTTGATGGAATGGGAAATACAGCAGAAAATTTAGCGGAGCGTGATAATATTTCGCGTGAAGATCAAGATTTATTTGCGGTATGGTCGCAACAAAAAACGGCTGCTGCACAAGCGAATGGTCGTTTAGCGAAAGAGATTGTTCCTGTTGTTATTCCACAACGTAAAGGTGATGCTATTATTTTTGATACTGATGAATTCCCAAAGAATAATACAACTATGGAGATTTTATCAAAGTTACGTCCAGCTTTCAAAGCAGATGGTACAGTAACTGCTGGTAATGCCTCTGGTCTTAATGATGGTGCGGCTGCTAATATTTTAGCTTCTGAACAAGCAATCAAAGATTTTGGTTTAACGCCAATGGCAAGAATCGTTTCTTCTGGTGTTGCAGGTGTCGAGCCTCGTATCATGGGAATTGGACCAGTGAATGCAACGAAAATTGCATTAGAAAAAGCTGGTTTAACAATGAATGACATTGATATCATAGAATTAAATGAAGCTTTCGCAGCACAATCTTTAGCATGTACACGTGCATTAGGTTTAGCTGATAACGATGCTCGTATTAACCCTAATGGAGGTGCAATTGCTTTAGGACATCCACTTGGAATGTCAGGAGCACGTATCTTAAATTCTGCGGCTTACGAATTACAAGCTACAGGAAAACGTTATGCATTAGTTACAATGTGTATCGGTTTAGGACAAGGTTATGCTGTAATTATTGAAAGAGCATAAAAATAGATGTTAGTATTGAGAAGTTAGATTTTAGATTTTAGTAATGCTGAACTTGTTTAAGTATCAATTAAATAAAATCTCATTACTCAATACTACTATCTCAAATCTATAAATTATGATTTACGAATTTAAAGGATATAAACCCGTTATTCATCCAACAGCATTTATTCATCCACAGGCAGTGGTAACAGGAAATGTGATTATCGGAAAAGATGTTTACATTGGTCCAGGTTGTGCTTTACGTGGTGATTGGGGACAAATTATTATCGAAGATAATTGTAATGTGCAAGAAAATTGTACGATTCATATGTTTCCAGGAACAACAGTTCATTTGAAAGAAAAATCGCATATTGGTCATGGAGCAATTATTCACGGTGCAACAATTGGTCGCAATTGTATGGTTGGGATGAATGCAGTTGTTATGGATAATGTTGTGGTGGAGGATGAATGTATCGTAGGTGCTTTAGCTTTTGTAAAAGCTGATACGCATATTCCGACAAGAAGTGTAGTTGTTGGAAATCCTGCCAAAATCGTAAAACAAGTTTCAGATCAAATGATAGAATGGAAAGATCAAGGTACTCAACAATATATGCAATTACCAAGTGATTGTCATGAGAGTTTAAAACCTTGTGAACCATTAACAGAAGTTCCAGATTATTATTACGAGTCAATGGCTTCGAATTATAAAACGTGGAATGAAAGTAAGTAAAATGTAAAAAGTATTATGTAAAATGTCATACTGAACTTGTTTCAGTATCACACTTAAATTTAATGAGATTCTGAGATGAACTCAGAATGACAAAAACTTATAACTTAATACTTACGACTTATAACTAAAAAAATACACAAACAACATAAAAATGGCTAAACAATTAGAAAATTATGCTTTAGGACAATGGACAAAAGGTTCGTCTGAAGGGCAAATGTTATATAACGCCATCAATGGCGAAGAAATAGGAACTGCATCATCAGCTGGATTAGATTTCGGTGCGATGATGGATTATGCACGTACAGTTGGTGGACCAGTTTTACGTAAAATGACGTTCCAAGAAAGAGGTTTAATGTTGAAAAAATTAGCCTTATACTTAATGGATCGTAAAGAAGAATTTTACACGGTTTCTTGGGCAACAGGTGCGACTCGTGCAGATTCTTGGGTTGATATTGAAGGAGGAATTGGAAACTTATTTGCCAATGCATCTTTACGACGTCAATTCGGAGATCAACCATTTTATGTTGAAGGAGAAACGCATAAAATCTCTAAAAACGGAACATTCTTAGGTACACATATTTTAACACCAAAACGAGGTGTTGCAATTCATATTAATGCATTCAATTTCCCAGTTTGGGGAATGTTAGAAAAAGTTGCGGTTAATTTATTGGCTGGAGTTCCAGCTATTGTAAAACCTGCGACAATTACTTCTTTCTTAACGGAAACTGTTGTTCGTGCAATCATTGAATCTGGAATTTTACCTGACGGTGCTTTACAATTAATCACAGGTTCTGCAAACGGAATTTTAGATAATGTTGAGTCAGAAGATGTTGTAACATTTACAGGTTCTGCTTGGACAGGACAAATGTTAAAAGCGCATCCAAGAATTACTTCAGAAGGTGTACCATTCAATTTAGAAGCTGACTCTTTGAACGCTTGTGTTTTAGGAGAAGATGTACAAGTTGGATCAGCAGAGTTTGATATTTTCATTAAAGAGGTTACGCGTGAAATGACAACAAAAGCAGGGCAAAAGTGTACTGCGGTTCGTCGTGCGTTGGTTCCAGCTCATTTGGTTGAGGATGTACAAATTGCTTTAGGACAACGTTTGGCAACGACTACAATTGGAGACCCAAATGTGGAAGGTGTTCGTATGGGAGCTTTGGCGGGAGCAGCGCAAGTTAAAGAAGTTCGTGAGAAAGTAGAAGAATTAGCTAACTCGCAAGAAATTATTTTTGGAAACTTAGATAATTTCGAAGTGAAAGGTGCTGATAAAAACAAAGGTTCTTTCATTTCTCCAATTTTATTTTTAAACAACGATCCATTCAATAAAACTGATGTTCACAACATCGAAGCTTTTGGACCAGTTTCTACAATTATTCCTTACCACGGAACTGCTGAAGCAATTGAGTTAGTTCGTATGGGGAAAGGATCTTTAGTTTGTTCGATTGTTACTGCTGATAATGATATCGCTACAGAATTTGTATTAAATGCAGGTTCTTTACACGGGCGTATCGTAATTTTAGATGCTGAATGTATCAAAGAATCAACAGGTCACGGATCACCACTTCCATTATTAGTTCACGGAGGTCCAGGTCGTGCAGGAGGAGGAGAAGAAATGGGAGGAAAACGTGGTGTATTACACTATATGCAACGTACAGCAATCCAAGGTTCTCCAAATAAATTGACGGCAGTTACGCAACAATATCAATACGGAGCAGATTATATTGAAGAAGATAAACATCCATTTGCGAAGCATTTCGAAGAAGTAAAAGTTGGTGATACATTAATCACAGCAAAACATACGATTCAACAATCAGATATTAATGCATTTGCAGCTTTATCTGGTGATAATTTCTATGCACACGTTGACGCAACTTCTTTAGAAGGAACTATTTTTGAGCGTAATGTTGCTCACGGATACTATTTATTGTCTAAAGCGGCAGGTTTATTTGTTTTAGCGAAAAAAGGTCCAGTTTTATTAAACTATGGTTTAGATGAATGTCGTTTTGTGAAGCCTGTATATCCAGGTTCTACAATTGGAGTTCGTTTTACGTGTAAAGAAAAAATAGATCAAGAGAAAAAAGATGAAAACGATGTGGCAAAAGGAATTGTTCGTTGGTTAGTTGATATTTACGACGAAACGGGAGAAACAGTTGGTATTGCAACAATTTTAACAATGGTTAAAAAATTAAATCAAGATTAATGTAATGTGAGAATGTGGTAATTTGTTAATGAGAAGATGATTATTAAGTTGAGTCTATTTTAGAATCATTTTCAAATTGAAAAATTACGTGAAATATTTGTCATGCTGAGCATGTCGAAGCATCTCAAATTATTAATTGTTTTGATTCAAACAATTAAACATATAATGAATAATTTATTAGTTAAATTTGCTCATTACCACATTTAAAAAAATTATCAAATTAGATATGGAAGCATACGTAAAATCAGATATACAAAATGGAATTGGTACAATTGAATTCTTTCACCCGCAAAGTAATTCAATGCCAGGTTCTCAATTAAGAAATTTAGCATCTGAAATCGAGAAATTAGGAAACGATGACGAAGTAAAAGTTATTGTTTTGAGAAGTGCTGGAGACAGAACATTCTGTGCTGGTGCATCTTTTGACGAATTAATTTCAATCAAAGATAGTGAAACTGGTCTAGAATTTTTCTCTGGATTTGCATACGTTATTAATGCGATTAGAAAAGCAACAAAATTCGTTTTAGCACGTATTCAAGGTAAAGCAGTTGGTGGTGGCGTTGGAATTGCATCGGCAGCAGATTATACTTTTGCAACAGAATTTGCGTCTGTAAAGTTATCAGAATTGGCTGTAGGTATCGGACCGTTTGTAGTTGGACCTGCTGTAGAACGTAAAGTTGGAAATTCTGCTTTTACACAAATGGCGATTAATGCAACTGAATTTCAGTCGGCTGAATGGGCTAAAGAAAAAGGTTTGTATGCAGAAGTTTATGCAAATTCAGTTGAAATGGATGAAGGCATCGATATTTTAGCTAAAAAATTAGCTAATTCAAATCCAGAAGCAATGAAACATTTGAAACGTGTTTCTTGGGAAGGAACAGAAAATTGGGATGAGTTATTAATCGAGCGTGCAAAAATTTCGGGTGAATTAGTTTTATCAGAATTTACGATTAACGCGATTAACAAATTCAAAGCAAAATAAGAATACAATATAGTTTATAAAAAAATCCACTTCAAAATGAAGTGGATTTTTTTTATAATTTAAAATACTCGTCTTTATAATATTTACTTTTCTTTACATATAAAATATCTTTTTCTGGATTGAGAATTAGATTGAAACGTTTAATCAAATCGCCACCCATAATATTTTTGTGTTGAATTTTTATTGTACTATCAAAAAATGACATTGGTACATTTTTGAATGTTTGATTTGCCAATTCGAAATTAGGTAAAATTGATTTTTTGGAAAGTATTACATTACCAGCAGCATCATTTAGTTTTGATTCTCCAATAATTTCAAATTTTTCTAATAATTTATTTTCTTTGGCAAAATCATCCGAAATCATCAATGCTCCAGAAAAACCTGTGTGAATCATAAACTCTGTTTCAATCGGTTTTTTGTCAATAAATGGAAAAGCTTTTATATACAGTGTTTCTTGAGAATATCTCGAATTTAATTTTGTATACTTTTTTAGTTTGGTAGGAGCTTTATCATAAACATATAATTTATTCTCATCAAAATTGATTTCTAAATATTTTCCTTCAAAAAATTTCAAACCAATTTTTCCATCACTCTCATGTCCAGATTGTTTGTCAATAAAAATTGGAATTTTGCTGAACTCTTCATTACCAAATTTAATCACATTGCTTTGACTCATTTTCATATCCGAATATCCAGCCCAAGATGTCACATTGTTTAAGGTATCAGAAATCGAAATAGATTTCATTTTTTTATACGAATCTTCAATAATTGTAATATAATCAGAGCCTGTATGTAACATCAATTGCACCGTATCTTTTTGATTGATAATAACTGGTACTAAAATATTGTTGTATTTTGTTAATCGAAATGGTATTTCTTTTACGATATTCTGCCCGAAAATTACAATTGAAATAATAGTAAAAAGTAACGAAAATATTATCTTTTTCATTTAGTTGTATAATTTCATTAAAAGTAAACTAATTTGTAGAAATGATTAATATGCTATAATTAAAAATATTCCTTTTAAATTTGTGGTATGGGAGTAGCTGAATTATTACTAAAACGCAAACAAGAATTGATTGAAAAGAATAAAACTGAAGGTTTAGCTTTTCGAGAAGAATATAAATTGAAAGAAGGTGTAACCGAAACTGAAAGCGGATTATTGTACGAAATAATCACATTGGGCGAAGGAGTGAAGCCAACTTTATCCGATACCGTTTTGTGTCATTATCATGGAACAAATATCAAAGGTGAAGTTTTTGATAGCTCGGTTCAACGTAAGAAGCCAGCCGCTTTTCCTTTGGAAAATGTAATAAAAGGATGGGCGGAAGGAGTACAATTAATGCCAGTTGGAAGTAAATTTAGATTTGTTGTAAAACCAGAAATTGGTTATAAAGATCGCGAAATTTCAAAAGAATTAGGACCATATTCTACCATGATCTTTGAAGTAGAGTTGATGGGGATTTTATAAAATATTAAAAAACAAAAACCTCCAAATTTTGGAGGTTTTTTTATGCTTAATTTTTTGCGTTATTGCGACGTTTTTTCTTTAAACGATTCGTTTGAACTAATTGTTTATGTTTTGGATCTTTTAATTTATCCACTAAAACTTGTAAATGATTTTCTTCTTTTTTTGCCTTTTTAGCCATTTTTTAGGTTTTTAATTTGATTCAAATTAATCATTATTCTTCAAGTAGTCAAACTTATTTATTTAATTATAAAATATTTAACGTTTATTTTTTAGGTTTGTCACTCATATAAAAAATGATTTTTCCACCATTCACAATATCAAAATGATTTAAATTGAACGAAGAGTAAGACTTTCCATTAAGTTCTATTTTTTGGATGTAAACATTCTTCTTCGATTGATTTTTCACTTCAATTTCAAATTGTTTTCCATTCTCTAAATTCAATATAGCATGATCTACCAAAGGACTCCCAATTGCGTAATCTGTCGATCCTTGCTGAACAGGATAAAAACCTAAAGCACTAAAAATATACCATGCACTCATTTGTCCAGTATCATCATTTCCACCCAAACCATCAGGCGTTGGCTTGTATTGCATATCCAAAATCATTCTGATTTTTTCTTGTGTTTTCCACGCTTGTCCCGCCCAATTATACAAATACGCAACGTGGTGTGCCGGCTCATTTCCATGAACATAACCTCCAATTATTCCTTCACGCGTAATGTCTTCTGTTTCCGCAAAATATTCGTCAGGCAAATGCATCGTAAATAATTTGTCCAATTTTGCTCCAAACTTCTTTTTTCCACCCATTGCTTCAATTAATCCATTTGGATTTTGAGGAACAAAAAAGCTAAAATTCCACGAATTTCCTTCAATAAAACCTTGTCCATGTGTATTCAATGGATCAAATTCTTTCTTGAAACTTCCATCCGCTAATCGAGGACGCATAAATCCAATCGAAACATCATAATTATTTTTCCAATTCTCAGAACGCTTCATAAATGTTTCATATACATCCATTCGATTCAATTTTTTTGCAGCTTGCGCAATCGACCAATCATCGAAAGCATATTCTAACGTATTCGAAATTGATGTACCATTTTTCTCAGCTGGAATATAACCTTTGTCGATATAATCGCCAATTCCTTCATAATCACGTTTATTTGCCGTAACAATACACGCGTCCAAAGCAGCATTTGCATCTTCGTTATAAACACCTTTTACAATCGCATCTGCAACAACTGTAACAGAATGATAGCCGCTCATACACCAGTTTTCGTTGGCATAATGCGACCAAATTGGCAACATTTTTATTGGATTTTGCTCATAATGTTTCATCATCGATTTTACCATGTCATTGTTGCGTTTTGGTTGAATGATATTGAACAACGGATGCAGTGCACGATAGGTATCCCAAAGTGAAAAAGTGGTGTAATTTGTAAAATCTTTGGCTTGATGAATTTCTTGATCCAAACCTTTGTACTGCCCATTCACATCCATATAAGTTGTCGGATTGATGAAGGTATGATACATCGCTGTATAGAAATTTATTTTATCATTTTCTGAAGCTTTAATCTGAATTCGATTCAATTCCTTGTTCCAATTTTCTTTTGCTTCGTTACGCACTTGTTCAAAATTCCAATGTGGAATTTCTGTTGTCAGATTTTCTAACGCATTGGTTTGACTGACTGGAGAAATCGCAAATTTGATTTTTACTTTTTCATCTTTTTCTGTATCAAAATCGAAATACATTTTGATCTTTTTTCCTTCGATTAATGGAAAATTCTGAGTTTCGTTCCATTTACGCCAAAAACCTTTGTAATCAACTTGTCCGTCTTCATTTTTTTGTCCATAATTTTTAAATGGTTTTGAAAAAGTCATCGCAAAATAAACCGTTCTATTTCTTGCCCAACCTCGTGTTTGTCTATAACCCGTAATCAATGTGTCATTCACCACGCGAACATACGTCCATGTATTTTTGTCATCATAATTATAAATTCCAGCATTCAAATCCAAAATAATATGTGAATCAATCGATTTTGGAAATGTATATTGATGAAAACCAACTCGAGTAGAAGCGGTCATTTCTGCCCAAATATTATAATCATCCAATTTGACTTTGTAATATCCAGTTTCGGCAGTTTCGTTTTGATGCGAAAATCGAGAACGATAACCGCTATCAGGATTTTGAGCAGTTCCGGGATTTAATTTTAATTTTCCAACGGTTGGCATAATTAAGAAATCACCCAAATCAGAATGTCCTGTTCCATTAAAATGTGTATGACTAAATCCTGTTATTGTTTTATCTTCAAAACGATAACCCGCACAATAATTATAAACTTTTGGATTGTATTTGTGATTGATAGCATAAGGAATAGAATCTGTTTCTGGGCTTAATTGAACAGCGCCAAAGGGAACAGTTGCACCAGGGAAAGTATGTCCCATTTTTTCTGTTCCAATCATGGGATTGACATATTTTACTAAATTCTGTTGCTGCGCAAAAGCAAGAGAATTGAGTGAAAGTAGAGCGATTACTAATTTTGTTTGCATCGATTTTTAAGTATTAATTTGAATAAAGTTAAACAAATCGAGCATAAAAAAAGGAAAGCTTTTTAACTTTCCTTTCGAATCTTTATTTTTTATAAAATCATTTCGGGAATTTCTCCTTCAATAATTAATTTTCCTTCAGTTGCATTTTTGATGTCTTCCACAGAAATTCCTGGTGCTCGCTCTAATAATTTGAAACCACCTTCTGGTAAAACTTCTAAAACAGCTAATTCAGTAACAATTTTTTTGACACATTTTATTCCTGTTAAAGGAAGTGTACATTCTTTTAGAAGTTTAGATTCTCCTGCTTTGTTCACATGTTGCATGGCTACAATAATATTATCAGCCGAAGCTACTAAATCCATTGCACCGCCCATTCCTTTTACCATTTTTCCAGGAATTTTCCAGTTGGCAATGTCTCCATTCTCCGAAACTTCCATTGCGCCAAGAATTGTTAAATTGATTTTTCGTGCGCGAATCATTCCGAAACTCATCGTCGAATCAAAGAAAGCTGAACCTGGTAAAGTTGTAATCGTTTGTTTACCCGCATTGATAAAATCAGGATCTTCTTCACCATCGATAGGGAAAGGTCCCATTCCTAATAATCCATTTTCTGATTGTAAAACAACATTTACATTTTCGGGAATATAATTAGCAACCAACGTTGGAATTCCGATACCTAAATTCACATAAAATCCGTCTTGTACTTCTTTTGCAATACGTTTTGCAATACCATTTTTATCTAACATTTTCTTTTATGATTTAGGTTGAACAGTTCTATTTTCGATACGTTTCTCGTATTTCGCACCTTGAATAATTCGATTGACATAAACGCCAGGCGTATGAATTTGATTTGGATCTAATTCTCCAATTTCTACCAATTCTTCCACTTCGGCAATCGTAATTTTTCCACACATAGCAGCTGGATGATTGAAATTTGCTGTTGCACCACGGAAAACTAAATTCCCCGCTGTATCACCTTTCCACGCTTTTACAATTGCAAAATCAGGCTCGAAAGCATATTCTAACAAATATTCTTTTTCGATTCCGTGAAAGGTAAATTTTCTGATTTCTTTTCCTTCAGCGACTTCAGTTCCAACTCCAGCAGGCGTAAAAATTGCAGGCATTCCATAACCAGCAGCCATTAAGCGAGTAGCTAAAGTTCCTTGCGGAATCAATTCAACCTCTAATTCACCTGAAAGCATTTGACGTTCAAATTCTGCATTTTCTCCAACATAAGAAGAAATCATTTTTTTGATTTGTCGTCCTTGTAATAATAATCCTAAACCAAAATCGTCTACACCTGCATTGTTACTAATACACGTAAGGTTATTGATTTTTTTGTCTACCAATCCTTGAATCAAGTTTTCAGGAATTCCAGAAAGTCCAAAGCCTCCAACAGCAAGCGTCATTCCGCTTTCTACGCCTTGTAGCGCTTCTTCGATGCTGTTTACTTTTTTGTTTATCATTTTTGTTGTGTTTGATCAAATATAATTCTAATGTTAAAGATAAATAAAAACCATTCATATTTCAATTAACCTACAAAAATCTTAGGTTAACCTCTTAAATTTAGATAACAAAATATCGATATATACTTTTGTTTAGAAGATTATATGAGGACATGATAAAGTTGTGCAAGGCTGAGAATCGAAATTTATTTGAAAATAAATTTATTAGGATAAATGCTTTAAATGATACAAATCCGATTTTGGATTTTGCTTTTATTGATGATGTTGCGTTAAGCGGAATGGGTACTTATCAAAAAGTAATTAAAGAAAGTGGTTATATTATTTTAATGCCTTTATTGAATAATATTCGCTTGAATATGAATGGTTTTAATTGGAAAATTGAAGTCAATCAATCATTTGTTTATTACTTAGAAAAAGGAACTATAATAGAAATAGAAGGCGATTTGAGCCACGATTTTTCTTATTTCTATGCGTTATTCATCGTAAAAGAAAAACAGCAAATTGCTAAAATGATTGTTCCAATTGATTTGGATAGAGAGAATCGTTTAGAGAAAATAATCCGACATGATTTGTTTAATGTTTTTTTAGGAAAATTTGACTTGAGAAAAGAATCTGAATTACCATTCAAAAGAAACGAAAGAAGTTGGTTAATCATTTCTTTGACAGGTATTTTTGAAGTTCACAATCGTTTAATAGAATCAAGAGATTTATTACAAATAAGATCTGATGAGAATGTTGAATTTGAATCGTTGAGCGAAAATTCTTTGTTAATGGTAATTGATTACTAATGTTAAAAATACTTAACAAAATGGAAAGAAAAGATTTTATAAAAAATAGTTTAGGATTATTAGGAGCAAGTTTAATTGTTCCAAAAGTGTTGATGAGTTGCAAAGATTCTACTGTTGTAAATGATTGTGAAGTATGGGCCTCTGAAACAGAAGGTCCATTTCCTACAAAAAAGCCAGAAGATTTTTTATCAAAAAATATAAAAGGCGATCGAACAGGAGTAGAGGCGACAATCAAAATTAATGTAACCAATGTTGATGAAAGCTGTCAACCTTTAATAGGCGCGATTGTTGATATTTGGCATTGTGATAAAGATGGAAATTATTCGCAATATGGCGGAATACGAATGCAACCAACCGATTATAAATCGTATAAATTTTTGAGAGGTAGACAAGTAACCGATGAAAATGGAAATGTTGAATTTAATTCTATTTTCCCAGGTTGGTACGAAAGTCGCGCAACGCATATCCATGTTCATATTTACGATCAAAAAGGAAAATCATTAAAAGTGACTCAAATCGCTTTTCCAGAAGGTGAAAATTCTGTTGTAGAAATTGTAAATTCAGCCAAAGAATATGGTTATACAAAAGGTTTGAATGGCTATACGTACAATGAGAATGACAATGTTTTTACAGATGATACAGACGGAAATCAATTGGCAAAAGTGAGCGGAAGTTTAGAAAAAGGATATACAATTGAGGCAGATATTGTAATTTCTACAGAAAATATAGAGAAAGCAAAAGAGCCGACGGGCGGAGGGCCAGGAATTCCTCCACCTCCAGATGGAATGCCTCCTTTTGATAGAAAACCAAAAGATGAAAACAATTAAAAAAGTTCAGTTTGCTTATCGTTTAGTGATTGATGCTTCGACAACGTCAATTTGGGAGAAATATGTTTTTCATGCGACGTACAAAGAGTATTATTTGCAAGAGCAACTTTTTCAACAAGAAATGCATAAAGTAGAAACTTTTCGAGAATTGTTGCGCCAAAATAAAAAAGCAGAGCAATTGCATTATTTGGTAGGAATGGCGACTATTCCGTATATCGAACAATTGGAAGGAAATTTGTATCAAATCACAGATAATTTGAACAAAATCTACCTTAATTTTGTAGATTTCGAGTTGGATGTTATAAATTCTTCTAATCAAAATCACGCAAATCACAAGGTTGCGCTTACGTTTTATACCAAATAATATTTTTATTTTGGAGAGGTTAACAATCATTATTTAATTTCTTTGGATGAAGAGTTAAATGAAAATATAAAAACGTTGATGATTCCAAATAGACAACATTTTTCTATTGTTTCAATTGAATTACAAGATGAATAAAGTAAAAATTACAAAGAGAGAAATCGTTATTTTCAGTATAGTTTCAATTATTTTTCTGTTGATTCCATTTATTGCTGCGCCAAATTTTTCGAGCGATCAATCTATTTTCAAAACAGGTTTTTTCAAGCGAATGCTTTTTGAAAATATCTTATTGTTAGTGTTCTTTTTGGTGAATTATTTCGTGTTAATTCCAAAATTATATTTTCAGAAACGTTATTTTTTCTACATCGTTATTCTCATCATTTTCTTTTTTGTGGTGTATAAAGTTCCAGAATTTGCGTTTCATTTTAACAAAGTTCCACCAAAAATTCCGCCTTTTAATCGTTTTGAGTCTCGAAAACCGCCTCGTAATTTTATGATGTGGAGCCCGAAAATTATTATGTTTTCGATGATGGCGATTGTTTCGCTTTTTATTCGACAAAATAAACGTTTTCAGGAAATGAAAAATGAAAAACAATTGTCTGAAATTGCTTATTTAAGAGCACAAATCAATCCACATTTTTTGTTCAATACGTTGAATAATATTTATGCTTTAACGCTTCAAAAGTCAGATTCTGCTTCGGATGCGGTGATGAAATTATCCAAAATGATGCGATTTGTAGTTTCAGATTCTTCCAAAGATTTTGTGCCTTTGCAACAAGATTTAGATTATATAAAGAATTATATTGAGTTGCAAAAATTGAGATTAACGAACAAAGAATCTGTTATTTTTGAGGTCGAAGGAAATTCTGCAGATTTAAGAATTTCGCCATTAATTTTAATTAATTTTATCGAAAATGCATTTAAATATGGTGTGATTGATGAAGCTTCGGAACCTGTCATTATTTCGATAAAAGTTGAGCAACAAACACTATTTTTGAACGTAGAAAATACCATTTCGAAAGAGGTAACTCCTGAAACTGAAAAAAGTGAAATTGGTTTGAAGAATACGAAAAAGAGGTTAGATTATTTTTATACAAATCATTATAAATTAACTATTCATAATGATTTATCTAAATTTATTGTTGAACTAAAAATTTTCTTGAATGATTAAAGTAATTGCGATAGATGACGAGCCTTTAGCATTAATGGTAATCGAAAATTATTGTTCGAGAAATGAACATGTCGAGTTAGTGAAAACATTCTCAAATTTGAAAGATGCACAGAAATATATCAATCAATTTCCAATCGATTTGATGTTTTTGGATATTCAGATTTCGCGTACGAATGGAATGGAATTTTACAAAAATTTAGAAAAGAAAATTCCTGTTATTTTTACTACGGCTTTTGCAGAATATGCGGTTGATGGTTTTAATGTTGCGGCGATAGATTATTTGTTGAAACCGATAGATTACGATAGATTTGAAGAAGCAGTGAATAAAGCGGTGCTGATTTTGGTGGATAAAAAACTGAATGAAGACAAAGAGTTTTTGACAATTCGAGCTGATTATAAACTGAATAAAATTGCGTACGATGATATCGATTTTATTGAAGGTTTGGACGATTATGTAAAAATTCATCTCGCAAACGGAAAACGAATTACTGCTCGAATATCGATGAAATCTATCTTAGAAAAACTGCCCGATCAACTTTTTGTCCGAGTTCATCGATCTTATATCGTTTCGATAAAAAAAGTGAAATCAATTCAAAATAAAGTCTTATATTTGAAAGACGAAGAAATTCCGATTGGTGAAACGTATAAAAATGTCATTCTAGAATTTTTCAAAATTTAAGAGGTTAAGAAAATGGAAAAAAAAGTGATTAGTCGATTTATCGTAAACATTTTTTTTTCCAATTTTTTTTTAATTCTACTTTCTATCGTGCTCAATATAGAGACGAATATCAAAATTGGTTTACCGTTTAATTCAATTGCGTATTACGCTTTTATTAGCACCATTACCGTATTGTTTTATTTGTATGCCTACAGAATTCCAAAATCTTTAAAATCATCAAGTAATCCAAGAACTCAGTTTTACATTACTCATCGTAAATCTGTTTGTATTTATACCGCTATTTTAGCCGTAATCGCTTTAGTTTCTGGAATTATTTTAGCGATAAATTGTTTACCGAATTACGAAATATTAACTTGGAAATGGTTGGCTGTTTTATTTTTTACGACAGTTTTATCCTTTGGTTATTATGATTTAAAATTAGGAATTTCATTACGTAAAACGATGTTGTTAAAACCATTTTTAATTGGCTGGACTTGGGCGATTACAACCGTTTTTTTACCTGTTTTATTTTTGATGTTGAAGAATGAAACGCATTATGTCATTGATGCAAAATTCTATTTTCTATTTTCTCAAACCTTTATGTATTGCGTTGTGAATGCGATTTTGTTTGATTTGAAAGATTATGAAGATGATAGCAACCGAAATTTAAAAACCTTTGTTGTAAAATATGGTTATCATTTTACGTTAAACCGCATTATTTTACCCTTAATATTTCTAGGATTTTTGAGTTTTGTAATCTTCGGAATATGTTATGGATTACCACTTCACCGCATATTGTTTATGTTAATTCCGATTGTTTTTTTAGCTATTTTCGCCTTTAAACTCAATCGTCCAAAAGCCATTTTATATTATTTAATTGCGATTGATGGAATGATTTTGTTGAAAGCAATTTGTGGAATTTTAAGCGTAATTTTATTCGAATAATGAATTACAATTTTATTGCGCCATATTATCATTCGTTGAGCCAGTTGATTTTTTTAAATCGTCAACATCAAGCTCATTTTGTGATTTTAAAATATTTGAAAAAGAATGATAAAATCTTGTGGGTTGGAGGAGGAGCGGGAAAATTTATCGCTGAAATAGAAAAGTTAAATCTAAAATTGGATATAGATTATGTTGATTTTTCTTCGAAAATGATTGATTTAGCGAAAATAGAAAAAACGTCGAATTTAAATATAAATTTTATTGTTGCGGATATTTTTGATTTCGAAACGGATAAAAAATATGATGTGGTGATGACTACTTTTTTGTTTGATCATTTTAATCAATCCAAAGCAGAAGAATTATTTAGTCAATTAAATTCGTATTTGAAAGTAGGAGGTTTGTGGTTTTATGTTGATTTTGTACAAAATCAGAAAGGTTGGCAAAAAAGTGTGACGAATGTGATGTTGAGCTTTTTTAGAATTGTTATTGGTTTGGATATTTCTCAATTGCCTAAAATGTATCAAAGTTTTCTACCCAATTTTAAAATCGTCGAACACAAATTCTTTTTCAAGAAATATATAGAAAGTATCGTTTATCAAAAGAAATAAAAAAAGCGATTCAATTTATTGAATCGCTTTTATTTTACATATAATCGGTGTCTAATTTACCTTTTTTGAACTGAATGATATTCATTTTATTCATTGCCCAAATGCATGGATACATTGGATCGAATTCCCATTTCTTAACTGCGAAATTAGGACGTCCGCCAAATTTATGGTGATTGTTATGTAAACATTCTCCCCACATTAACCAGTCAATCGGCATCAAGTTTGTCGAAGTATCTCCAACATCGTAATTACGGTAACCTAATTTGTGTGAAAACCAGTTGATGATTACACCATGTAGTGGGCTCATCAAAACTTGCATCGGAATGAATACAAAATACGTCCAAAGTGGAGCGTCAACAGCAACATAAATTAATATGTAAATGATTACCCAAGCTAAACGTACAGCATTATTTCCAGCAAATCTATCCCAAGAACGCCAAGAAGGAACACCTTTTTTGAATTTTTCTAAAACTTGTGTTTTATCGTGGTCAATTTCGTTGTAAACAATACGAGTTCTCCACATCATCGCAAAGAAATTTGGATCATATTGTGGCGAATGTGGATCCTTTTCTGTGTCTGCATACGCGTGGTGATGTCTGTGCATAACCCCGTATGTATAGGGACTTAGATAAGATGAACCTTGAAAAATCCACGCTAAAACGTGAAATATTTTTTCCCAAGCTCTTGACATCGTAAACATTGCATGTGATGCATATCGGTGATGAAAAAAAGTTTGGAAAAATAAAGAAGCATACCAATGTATAACAAAGATAATGATTACTGCTGTCATTACTAATTTTAAATTTTTACAAATATAATCGCTAGGATTGTGAATTCCACTAATTAAAATCATAGAACTCATAAAATTATTGATTATTTATAATGAAAAAATTTAATTTTTAATAGACTTTAATCAAATAAATTATCCATTTGTTAGTAAGGTTTTTACGTGTAAATATTTAATACTAAATGCATTGATTAAATAAATGTTAAAGTTACACACCTAAATAAGCAATTATTTCTCTTGCAATTGCTGCACCAGCTCTATTTGCACCCATTGAATGGGCAAGCCTTCTCTCACACGTTTATCTACAATTGCTACGGCTTCTTGCCCTAATTCTTCGGTGAATTTGTTATCTCTAAAATCGAGTGATCTTCTTTTTACCTATGTTGCATCGGTAGCTTTTGAGATTTCGTCTAATAATTGAACGACTTCCAATCACAACGATATCAACTTTGTAAAATAGTTCTGAATGATTCATTTTATAAAGCTAATTAAAAGTATTTGTAAAGTCATGTGAAGAAATCGTTTTATTTGGTTTTCTTCTGAATGCGATATGTAAATAGTGAAACTTTACATCCCCAAAGTTTTAGAATTTGAATTGCTTGTAAATGATTATCTTTTTCTTTTACAATTAATTGATCGGTAAATGAAGATATAAATTGAGCCCAATAATTGTGTTTAGCATCATTCAATAAAAAGTAGAAACCAGCATCTCCAAATTGTTTTCCGCTCGAATCTAAAATCAATTCATTCTCATGACTGACTCTAGGACTCATAATAACTGTTGCATTGCCTTTTGGTAAAGGAAAAACAGCTTTGATACAGGTTTTGCCAGAAGGAAGTGTACACGTCCCGTAAATTCCCGAATAAATAACTTTACCCGAAGTTTTGAATTTTCTCAACCAAATGGTATAAATAATTTCGTTGTTTTGCGGATGATTTAGTGTGATAATTTCACTTACTAAATCTTCAGATTGCGCGATATTTTTTGTCGGAATATTTAATTGATTAATTCGCTGACTAAATAATCGGTTGACCAAATAACCAAAAAATGAAAAATAAGGATTCCATTTTACATTGAATTCTAAATCATAATTTGCTGTAGATTCATAAAAATCGATCACTTTTTTTGGTAGAATTTCAAGTTGATTATCAGTGAAATTCAATTCATGAATAGATCTTAATAATCCTTTTGAAGTTGAATTTCGAGTGACAATTAAATTTTCATTTTTTGCTAATTGATAAATAAACTCTTCGCCAATTCCGTTCAATTCTCCGAAAGGAGCAATCAACCACGGATAATCTGTAGGATTAATTTTTCTTCCCCAAAGAATCACCCATTGTTGCGTAAACCAATCCTGAAATTTTTGCATTGTAAAAGCTAAATTCATCTAAATATTTTCTTTTTTTGGAAGAAAAGATTCGCAATTATTCCATTGTCCATGTTCAGAAATTGGTTTAAACCGGAGAGTTGTAAATTCAAAATGAAAATCCTTTCGATTACGCTCTTTCATTGCGTTAGCGTGTCTTTTTGGATCAGATATTTTGCTATGTCCATTTACCATATTTGTCATTTCTAATTGAGATTTCCAGATCGAAAATGTCGAAATAATATTGGGATATCGAATAGAAGCCAAAGAAAGTGTTGTGCCTTTGTGATCACGAACTAATTTCTCGACTAGTCTTCCCCAGCGCAGAAAACGAGGAATTTCTGTGTATTTCATTCGCGCAATTGTTACCGCAACAACAGGCTCATTTGTCATATTTACCTCGATATTTTTTGTCGGAATTTGAAAACCAGAAATATTTCCCCATTGTCTCAAAAAATCTAATCGAACATGCCAGCCTTTCGTCAAAAGTTTTCCGTATGAATTGGATTTTAGAAAATTTTCGAGTGATTTTTCATCTTCCCATTGTGCAAATACAATAATAGTTTGATTGAAAATCCTTGTTTTCGAAAAAATGGGCGAACCTAATTTCATTGTGGACATCGTTTCGGAATGTTTCAAACCATTTATTTTATTTGTTTTCAAAGGAAAAAACATCAATTTAAAAGCTTGAAAATAGCTAAGCTTTGCGATATGATACGAGAAAATATTCATCTATGCAAAATACTATTTTAAAAATGAAAAGATGAAGTTGTCATTAAATATTTTGAAAGGAATTTCAAGAAAATTAAATATCAATATATAATGTTCTCTTTACTTAGTTGAGGTAGTTTTCATATTTAATCACTGTTTATAAAAAGATGAAATAATTAGAAACTTCTAATTTGATTGACAATAATTTGTACTGTGGATATCCCCCTGAATTTTC
>NZ_DICC01000060.1:0-85232 GCF_002415215.1 Empedobacter sp. UBA5036 | reverse complement strand
CGCTATTTCAGGACGGGACAACTTTAATTAACACTATGAATTCTTTTAAAATAAACGTTTCCGAAACGTACAAAAAGGCGCAAAAAAAATCGGCAGTATGGATTGCTCTTTTCTTGATTACTCTCTTCTTTTCTACAATTTTGAGCATCATCATTTTCATAATTTGTGTTTGTGGAGGAATCGCTATCGTCATTGCTAAACCAATGTGGATTACCATTTTTTTAGGTTTGGGACTGTTGGCTTTAGGAGGTTTAATCGTTTACTATAATATTAAATTTATTCTAAATATTTTCAAAAAAACAGCTACAAATGGAATTGAAATTTTTGAAACGGATCAACCAGAATTATTCAAATTAATAAAAGCAACCGCAGATAAAGTTGGCACAAAACATCCCAAAAAAGTATTTATTATTGATGATGTAAATGCATATGTTTCCTATTCGAACAATTTGCAAAGTTTAGTTTTTCCAACAAGAAAAAACTTATCCATTGGCGTTGGTTTGCTTCATGGTATTTCTCAAAATGAGTTAAAAGGAATTATTGCGCACGAATTTGGGCATTTTTCTCAAAAATCAATGACAATTGGTAGCCATGTTGGAAATGCGACCAAAATTATGGAAGATATTTTATACAGTAATCAAACCTTAAAATTTGATGTTGATAATTTAGGCCAAATTAATGGAATTGTTGGTTTTATTTCAATGGGCGCTGTTGCTTACAATAAAATGATTGAATCTATTTTGAAAATAATTCACAAAAAATTAGAATTCAATTATCTAAAATTAAGTCGAGAAATGGAATTTCATGCTGATCAAATTGCAACAAATGTTGTGGGAATTGAGACGATGAGCAAACCATTATTGAGAATAGAATTGTATCAATTTGTTTACCAAGAATTAGCTAATTTTTATACAAATTTACAAGATGATAAAAAGTTTTCGACTAATATTTATCAAAACATGAATCAATTAGTTGACTTTTATATCGATGATTACGAACTTTTTTTAGAAAATAATTTAGCTATTGTTGGAATTAATGAATTTAATCAAAATCATTCTTTACTACAATTTGAAGATTTATGGTCGACACATCCAGAAATGGACAAACGTTTGGCAAATATAGCGTCTACAAATCATCATTCTGAAATAGATAAATCTCCAAAAGCAATTACATTACTTCAAAAAAATAATGAATTTGAAGAAGAATTTACATTCAATTTTTTCTTTCAATTAAATTTATACCGTGTTAATGAAATAAATAATTCAGAATTTATTGAAACGTTTAAAACCATTTATAATAAATACAATTACCCTAAAGTTTACAATCATTTTTTTACAAATTATGATTTACCTTTTGATCGAATTAAAGAAGTTGATTTAACGAATAAACAACAAAATATTCCTTCGAATGAATTGTTTTCGGATGAAAATATTTTAGTTGCAAAACAATATTTAGCTTTACAAATTGATTTACTTCAATTAGATTTTTTTACTGGTCAAAAAAAGCCGCAACCATTCAAATACAACAATGTTGTTTACAATAAAAAACAAGATGTACTGAAAGTTAAAGAAGAATTAGAGCAAATAAATAAGGAAAAAGAAGCTGAGTTCTCAGAATATTTAGACAATATCAAAATATTTTTCAAATCTAATTTAGATGAACAAAAAACTATTTTGTTAGAAGATTGCATCAAAGTTGAAGCAGATTTATCAGCAAATATTCAATTGGTAAATGAAATTAGAACTCATATTAATTTTGCAACAAAACCCATTCATGAAAAGCTAAGAATCGAAGCTTTAACAGTTTTGAATAATCAAATAGAGCAACTTAAAAATGTAACAAAAGATATTCTACAAAGTGAAATCGCAAAGGAAAAAATAACTATTCGAGAAATTGAAAATGCACAATATTTTATAGATGAAGATTGGATTTTCTTTTTTGACTCTACAGGTTATAACAACAATGCTTTTGAAAATTTAATCGAAAATTTATACTTTGTAGATCAAGTTTCAAATAACTTATTGTTTCAAAAAAAAGCTGCTTTCCTAAAAGAATACGAACCATTATTAGACTATACATCAAAAACAAAAGCCTCTTAATTAGAGGCTTTTGTTTTATATCTTAAGGTGCTAAACGCTCTTTTTTCCAATCAAAATCGTCTTGTAAAACATAACGAACTCTATCGTGTAAACGACTTGGACGTCCTTGCCAAAACTCTATCTCAGTTGGACGAATCAAGAAACCTCCCCAATGTGCTGGACGAGGAATTTCTTTTCCTTCGTATTTTTTTTCTAATTCCAATTCCTCTGTCGCTAAATCTTCGTGCTCATCAATCACAGAACTTTGAGCTGAAATCCAAGCCCCTAACTGGCTACTTCTTGGACGCGTTTCGAAATATCCATCCGAATTATTATCCGATGTTTTTTCTGCTACACCTTTTATAATAATCTGTCTTTCAAGAAATGGCCAAAAAAATGACAAACAAACATGCGGATTCTCTAACAAAGCTTTTCCTTTCTGACTATTGTAATTCGTATAAAAAATAAAACCTTCGTCCGTATATCTTTTCAATAAAACAACACGCGTTCTCGGAAATCCATCTTCACCAATCGTCGCAACAGACATCGCATTTGCTTCATCTACTCCATCCGATTCTTCAGCTTGCAAAAACCAATCACGAAATTGTTCAATCGGATTTTCTCTTAACGAATCAAAATTCATCGACTGTTTTTCGTAAACCTTTCTTTTATAACTTAAATCTTGTTTCATTAATGATTATTTTATATTTTTAAACCGCTAATCATATCTTTCGTTAAGATTTTACTCAATAAAACCGAAACAAAAATGTCTATCAAAAGTATAAAAAAAGGAGCTATTTTGGTCGCAAAACCAACATTAAGTAACGATATTTTTCAGCGAAGTGTTATTTTGATTACAGAACACTTAGAATCTGGAAGTATTGGTTTTATTCTTAATCATTCTTCTCATATTCCGATTAGTATTTTTGTGTCTGAAATAGAGTCTGCTTCTATTGTTTTTGAAGGTGGACCAGTTGATAAAGAAAATATCTATTATATTCACAAACGCCCTGATTTAATTAGAAATAGTGAAAAAATTGCTGACAATTTATATTGGTCAGGTGTGTATGAAGATGTGCGCGATGCAGTAAATCAGAATTTGATTACTCAAGAAGAAATCAAATTTTTTATTGGATATTGTGGTTGGGCGCCAAAACAAATCAAAGATGAATTAAATGATAATTCGTGGGCAGTAACGGATTTGGATTTTGATATTTTTGAGCGTTGGGATGCTGATTTGTGGAAGAAATTGATGAAACAGCTTGGAGGTGAAAACTTAATTTGGCTAAACACCCCCGCTGATCCTTCTATGAATTAATCGATTATAAATACTTAAAAATCGATTTTGTTTTATCTAAAGTGTATTCTTTTTTACGATTTTTGGTAATTGGTAAAATTCCAATTCCATCAATCAAAATGAAAACTTCTTCTGCCTTCTGAATTTCAAATGGAAAAATTTCGACTTCTTCTACTTTAAATTCTTCGGCTTTATTAATTTTTGTAATGAAATTATTTCTCAAAACACTAGTAATAACACCTTCTTCTTTTTTCGGTGTACGAATCGTTTCTCCATTCACCACAAAAATATTTCCTCGTAAAGAACGTGCCATTTTTTTGTTTGCATTTAGCAAAATAATATCAGCATAATCATTCTCTAAACGATAGATTTCTGCAATATTTTCTTCTGGACGATACGTATTCACAAGTGAGTAAAATGCAGTATTGATTGCATAATCTTTGTACACATCAATCTCGTTTTCAGCTTGTAAAAACTCCCAATCATTTTCACTATTTTCGATAGAAATCAAATAATTGATGGATGCTTTTAGATAATCTTCCTCATCATTTCTGAAAGCAAAAAATTCTACTTTCCCTGACTTCGATTGATTTGCTTCTGCTAATAAATTGATTTGTTCTTGAAAAAATTCTGGTGTAAAATCCAACGGAATATTCATGCGGTAAATACGCATAGAAGCCATTAAATTGAAATAATGATCTTCCCAATCAATAATTTCACCATTTACAAATCGCAAAATTTCTATTACAGCATCACCATTACGAAAAGCTCTGTTCTGAATTCCTATTTCTGCATTTGCTTTTTCGACGATAACGCCACCTAAGTTAATTTTCAAAATAATAGATTTTAAACAGATCCTAAGATTTTTTTAAGATCTTCAATTTGACTTTCCCACAATTGTTTTGATTCTTCTACTTCGTCTTCATCAGCAAAATCTGTAATAACTAATGATACATCGTTCGTTAAATCGTCTTCTACAATTGTTAATTCGAAGAAATATTTTGTATCTTCATCATATTCCCATTGAAAGCGCACGTATCCATCTTGCTTAGATTTCATCAAAAATGCAGATTCTTCGTGTCCATCCCAAATAAAAGTATATTTTTCTCCACGAGAATTTACGTTATCTGCAAACCATTCTGATAAACCAGAAGGGTTTGAAATATAGTTATATAGCAAAGACGGTGAAGACTTGATTGAAAATTCTACTTGATATTTCTTTTTTGGCATAATTCTATTTTATTGAAGTCGCAAGATATAAAATGAATTGTATCTACCAAAGAAAATCAAAATAAGTTTTGTTATAAAATCAAAAAAAAATTACCTTTGCAAAAATTAAAATTTAGGCGAGGTAGCTCAGATGGTTAGAGCGCAGGATTCATAACCCTGAGGTCGGCAGTTCGATTCTGCTCTTCGCTACAAATGAAAAGCCCAAACAGATAATCTGTTTGGGCTTTTACTTAACTACTAAAACCTATACTAATCTAAATAACCTACTACTTGATAAGCTCTTGTTCCTCTGTTGTAAATTTTTTGGTACAAAACACCTCCAAATTCATACAGATATTCGCCTCCATAATCTACTCTTTCATATCCTGCTGGTAATGCATATACAATAGCACCGAGTGGAGCTTGAACTACTTCATAATAATTTCTATTAGGGCTGTAATAAACTCCTTCGTAGAAATAATATGGATTTCTATTACCAATATTAATTGTTACATAACCTACTGGTAAAATATTAATTCTAAATCCTACATAAGGCATATATCTCACATATCCACTGTTGTAAGGACGATAGTAAATACCGTTATTTCCGTAGAAATTATAACTTTTGTACGAATACTTGTAATAGTTTCTTACATTCACATTAGAAACTGGTCGATTTCCTCTGTTGTATGAACTCGAATTTAGACGAACTGGATTGTTGTAGAAATCTCTGTTTTTTAAACTCTCAGATCTGTTGCCTTGATTTCCTTGGCTATTTTCTCTGTTATTTCTACTATTATTCCAATCTTTATTAGAACTTGGTCTACTACTTACAATCGCTGTATTGTTTCTATCTATACGTGTACTCGTTTCACGTTCTGTTCTATTTGTAGAGTTTTTCCAAGATTCATTCGTAGAATTTCCGCGATCTATTCTTTCTGTTCTATTTCCTTGAATACGACTAGTTCTATTTTCTGTTCTAGCCATTTCAGAGCGTCCATTCCCTTGACTTCTTGAAGTCGCTTCTCTTGAAGAAGAACTTCTCTCACCACCTCTTTGACCTCTATCTTGAGCATTTACACCAACAGCTAACATGGCTGTAAAAGCTATTCCTAAAAGTGTAAATCTAATTTTTTTCATCATCCAACTTTTTAATAAATTAAGACATCTCTCTAAATACTATTTCCGTGCCATAATTATAAATTTTAACCATACAAAATCAATAAATCATCAAAATAATTTATAAGTGATTAATATTCAATGAATTGTATTAACAATTTTGTTTGACAATTTTGTTAAATATTTTTATTCTTGACATCGTTTGTATTGATTTCTGAATTGATTACTTTTGTTTTTAAGAAATTATATAAAATGATTGACGTTAAAAATGCTTACATCGCCTTTATTAGTTTACAAAAAGTTGGACATAAAGTTCGGGAAGAAGCTAACATTTTTGCCGATAAAACACTAGAATATGACGAATCTAAGGAAGAACAATTGGTTCCTTTCTTATTAAGTCCTTTCAAAAAAACACTCGAAATTAATCATTTCACACATTATACAGAAAAGTTAGAATTTAATGTTTTGTATAATCAATGCAAGCAAATGTTTGATGAAGAAACTGATTTTATCGATTTTTCGCAAGAAGTTTTAAGTCATTTATACGAAAAATCATTGCATCCACAGATCAAAAGTGGTGAAGTTTTTATTGCTCTTTTCGAGAATATGATGTTCGACGGTATTCCTTGTCGTGGAATTGGAATTTATAAATTAGAGAATAAGAAAAAATTCTTGCGTTTCGACGAATCGCGTGGTTTAGATTTTAACATTTGGAAAGGTTATAAGTTAGAAGGAATCGACAAAGCTTGTCTTATTCTTGATGCTTATCGCGAAGAAGGTTTCCGCGTCTACTCTATCGATGATAAAAATGTGGAGTCAGAATATTGGAAGAAAAATTTCTTGGAAATTGATTTGATTAAAGATAACAATTACCATACTAAGAAATATATGGAGTTGATTACAGATTTCTCGAATGATTTTCTTTTGGATAAAACGGATAAAAAACAACAAGCAGAATTTATCTCAAATTCGATAAATGTATTGAATTCAAATGAAGTTGTAACAAATGAAATTTTTGAAGATCAAGTTTTGAAACCTTTCGAAATTATTGACGAATTCAAGGAATATAAGAAAGATTATAGCGAAAATAATCGTGTTGAATTTGTAGAAGCTTTCGAAGTTTCAGTTCCAACTTTGATGAAAGAATCAAAGAAAATCAAAAGTGAAATTAAATTAGATACGAAGATTAACATCAAATTAGATTTGACAAATCCTGATGCAGCTGAAGAATATTTGGAGCGTGGTTTTGACGAAGAAAAGAAAATGTATTATTATAAAGTCTATTTCAATTCTGAACAATAAATTAAAGGCTCCTATTTTGGAGCTTTTTTTTTGATATTAATTCAATTTCAAAATACATTGATGATTCAAAATCTCAAAACCATTTTTCAGCCAAAAACCTTTTGCAAATTGATTTTCAGCTGTAAATTCTAATTCAATATATGCTTGATCGTTCAAGAAATTTATCGCTTCTTTAACCAATTTAGAAGCGATGTTTTGATTGCGATAATTTGCATCAACATACAACGAATCTATTCTTCCTTTTGATTTAATCACAAAATATTTCGGACGAAGATGTTTCGAACAAATAATATATCCCGTCAACTGATTTTCTATTTCGGCTACAAATATTTTTATATTCTGTTGATGTAAAATTCCCTTGAAAAAATCATCAATATCATGTTTGTAGGTCAAATCTATTTGATACAATGCATTAAACTCTTGATGATGTTGTAACAATTTTATCATCATTCTTTTCAGTTCAGGAATATCATTTTCTACGGCAATTCTTATCATATCTAAAAATAAAAAAATCCAGTTAAAAAACTCTAACTGGATTTACTAAAAACTATTGTTTATCTAGTTTTATTTTGTCTTGACCTTGTTGCAATTGATACAACTCTATAATATCCTCAATTGGATAATTAAACCAATCAACTTGTTTTTTGATTTTCGAATTTTGATCTAAATACAAATATGTCGTGAATTTCATCGCTGGAAACTTCATTCCATTATAGGTATAAGGCGAAAATTCTCCGTTTGCAATAATCATCGAATCGTTAGAAAATAATTCATTTACTTTCAATAATTTATTATTTTCATATTGCATCGTTTGATCACTCCAACGAATAATATCATTCAATAAATAACGCGGATCTACCGTAGAACCTCCCGAATATTGTGCTACATTTTCATATACCAAACTATCATTGTAAAAAGACAACATTTTCTTGTAATCTTTTCGAGATGAATAATTTTCGAAAAAACGTTTTCCTAATTCATCATTTTTACTGGCTGAAGAAGAATTACAACTTACTAAAAAAGTAATTGCAATAAGACTTAAAATCCATGTAAATTTTATTTTCATTTGTCTGAAATTCTTGTTAAATAATTTTCACCATTATCATCAGCCATTCCATCTTCATTGAGAATCATAATCTCCGAATTGTCCGACCAACGTAAAAATTGAAAAGGTAATTTTTTCTTTTTTGAATCAATCTCCATCAACGATCCATCATCTTTTTTGAATAATTCTCCGTTATAAGATTGACCTTTGTATTCAGCAGTAAATTTATCATCTGCTAATTTCAAAACAATTTTATCCCCAAAATATTTTCCTTCAAAAACACCCTTATAAACAAGCGTTTCATTTGTAAAAACAGAATTTTTTTCTAAAGACAATACATCTTCATGCGATAAGCTATCTGAACTTTTATCCACTTCTACATTGTCCTTTTTACAAGAAAATAAAAAGAGTTGACTGATAAATAGCAAAAAGAAAATCTTTTTCATCTGAGATGAATTATTTTTTCACGAATTGTTCAACATCTTTTCTCGAAATTGGATCATCACCCAAAATCAATAAACGTTCAACAACATTTCTTAACTCACGAATATTTCCTGACCAATCTAATTCTTTCAAAGCATCATACGCTGAATTATCAAAAGATTTTTGACTTGTTGTATCAGTAATAAAATGTTCAACCAAAGCAGGAATATCATCCTTACGATCATTAAGTGCTGGAACATTAATAATAATTACCGCTAAACGATGGTATAAATCCTCGCGAAAACGACCTTCCTCAATCTCTTTTCGTAAGTCTTTATTTGTTGCAGCAATTACACGAACATTTACATTAATCTCTTTCTCAGAACCAACTGGCGAAACTTTTCCTTCTTGTAGCGCACGCAAAACTTTTGCTTGAGCAGAAAGACTCATATCCCCTATTTCATCTAAGAAAATTGTTCCTTCATTTGCTAATTCAAACTTACCTTGTTTGTCTTTCACAGCTCCGGTAAACGACCCTTTCACGTGACCAAATAATTCACTTTCAATTAATTCCGCTGGAATTGCAGCACAATTTACTTCAACTAAAGGTTTTACATTACGATTACTTTTTTCGTGTAAATGATGTGCAACCAACTCTTTTCCTGTTCCATTTGGACCAAGAATCAATACACGAGCATCTGTAGCAGCCACTTTATCTATAATTTGTTTCACTTCTGCAATTGCAGGAGCATCACCAATCATTTCATATTTTTTAGCAACTTTTTTCTTTAATGCTTTGTTTTCTTTCTTCAATTCTTTGTTCGAAGATAGCAACGATTTACGGTCTAAAGCATTACGAACAGTCGTCAATAATTTATTAAGATCTGGTGGTTTTGAGATAAAATCGTACGCACCTTTTTTGATCGCATCTACAGCCAAATCAACATCTCCGTGCCCCGTTATCATCACCATTGTTAAATCAGGATTGTATTCCATCGCTTCCGATAAAACTTCCATCCCATCTTTCAACGGCATTTTTATATCACTTATAATTAAGTCGTATTCTTTTTCTTTTATTTTTTCAAGCCCTATAGCTCCGTTTTCAGCTTCATCCACATTCCATTTTGGATTTTCGTCCATTAAAATGCTTTTCAAAACGTTGCGAATTGCCTGTTCATCTTCGATTAATAAGATATTTGACATCGTTTAGATCGTTTATTTTTGTAAAATTAAAATAGACTCAAAGATAATTGAAATTATTATTTTTGAGTCTACTTTTGATATAGATTTTAATACTTTTTTTAAGATGTTTTCACTTTTCGTGCATTTTCTAAACCTAATTCTTTTATAGAAACTTCTCTCATTTCTATTTTTCGAATTTTCCCTGAGATAGTCATAGGGAATTCTTGTACAAACTTCCAATATTTAGGACGTTTGAAATGAGCAATGGATAAACAATAAGCCTTCAATTCGTCTTCTGTTACACTAATACCATCTTTCACTTTCACCCAAGCCATTACTTCTTCTCCATATTTGATACTTGGAACGCCAATAATTTGAACATCAGAAATTGATTCATGTTCGTACAAAAAATCTTCAATCTCTTTTGGTGAAATATTTTCTCCTCCTCTGATAATAATATCTTTAATTCGTCCAGTAATATTAATATAACCATCAACATCCATAGTCGCTAAATCACCAGTATGCAACCAATTATTTTCGTCAATAACTTGCGCAGTTGCTTCCGGATTGTTCCAATATTTTTGCATGACGGAATAACCTCTTGTACAAAATTCACCAGCAATTCCACGAGGTAAAATATCTCCTGTTTGCGGATCAATAATCTTAATTTCTAAATGATCTTGAACTGTTCCAACCGTCGAAACTTGCTTTTCTAAAGGTGTTCCGATAATAGTTTGTGTAGAAACTGGCGAAGTTTCTGTCATCCCATAACAAATCGAAACTTCTTTCATATTCATTTTAGCTTGCACTTTCTTCATAATTTCAATCGGACAAGGCGAACCAGCCATTACACCAGTTCTCAAAGATGTTAAATCGAAACGATCAAAATTTGGTAATTCTAATTCCGCAATAAACATCGTCGGAACTCCATAAAGTGATGTACACTTTTCCATTTCGACTGCATTTAAAGTCTTTGCAGGATCAAAACTATCCGAAGGAATTACCATACAAGCGCCATGCGAAGTACACGCCATATTACCAATTACCATTCCGAAACAATGATAAAATGGAACAGGAATACAAACACGATCACGATGCGTATAATTTAATCGAACACCAATAAAAAAACCATTGTTCAATAAATTATGATGCGTTAAAGTTACTCCTTTTGGAAAGCCTGTTGTTCCAGATGTATATTGAATATTTACAGCATCATCAAACTGAACAGATTGCTCTATTTGATGCACTTCTGAAGTCGAAATTTCTTCTCCTTTAATCAAAAAATCATCCCAATTTTCTTCAAAAATAATGATATGTTTTAGTAATTTCGCATTCTCTTTTACATTATTCAACATCACTTTATACTCACTTGTTTTGAAGCTTAAAGAAGCAAAAACTGCAGAAATTTCAGCTTGATTTAATACAAATTCGAGTTCATTTTCACGATAAGCAGGATTCAAATTAACCAAAATCATTCCCACACGGGCCGTTGCATATTGTAACAACGTCCATTCCGCACGATTTGGCGCCCAAATACCTACGCGATCTCCTTTTTGCAAACCAATTGCAATCAATGATTTTGCTATTTGTTCGGTTTGTGAATAAAACTCTGTGTACGTCGCTCTATAATTTTGATCAACGCAAACCAAAGCCTCTTGCTGCGGATATTTTGCAACTGTATTTCGTAAATTTTCGCCAATCGTTTCTCCTAAAAGAGGATATTGTGATGCCCCACTTGAGTATGATAAGTTAGAAATCATGTGCTTATATTCTATGTTTTTAAAATTACTTTCCAACTCAAACTTAGCAACGATTTTCAGGAAAATAAATTTATCAGATACTAGATTCTAAATTTCTAAAAGAATCGTATTTTTTTATTAAAATCGGAAATAAATTCAAAAAAATGAAGGTTTATTTTTAACAAATACTTAAAATAACTCCATCAAATTATCCTTAAATTGTAAAAAATTACTGAAAAATGAATACAATAAACGACGACAATTATAATTATACTTCTATTTACGATGGAATAGAAGTTGTAGATGCTTTACAGACACGTATTGCTGATATCAAGAAAACATTAATAATTGTAACAGAATTAGATAAATGGGATTATGCGTACGCAGATGGAAAATGGACTATCAAAGAAATGATACAACATTGTATAGATTGTGAACGTATTTTTTCTTATCGTGCGCAACATATTGCGAGAGAAGATTCTCAAACATTAAATTTCTTCGATGAAAATGCCTATGTATTGACTTCAAATGCAAATGAAAGAAAGCCTGAAGAATTGATAAAAGAATGGACAAATTTGATGAAAGCAACTTACTTTCAGTTTGAATCTTTTAATGATCAAACTTTAAACAAAATAGGAAAAGTTGGTAATCGAGAGTATTCTGTTGAGAAAATCGGTTATGTAATGGCTGGTCATTCCATCCATCATATGAATGTAATTAATGAACGATATTTATAAAAAAAGTCAGCTTCTAAAAAGCTGACTTTTTTATTTCGGCATCACATTATAAGTTGGATCTTCTTCGATATTTACCTCAATAACGCTTTTTGCATTTTCTAATAATCGAATAGAATCTTTACTCAAATGTCGCAAAATTACAATTTTATCTTGTTGTGCATATTTAGATGTAATAATATGTAAAGATTCAATTGCACTCATATCAACTATTCTACTCTCTTTCAAATCTATAACAATTATTCTTGGATCAGAATTAATTTCAAATTTCTCTAAAAAAGTAGAAGTCGAACCAAAGAAAAGTGGTCCATAAATCTCATATATTTTTCGTCCATTTTCATCAACAAATTTACGTGCTCGAATACGTTTAGCATTATCCCAAGCAAAAACCAAAGCCGAAACGATAACACCTACAAAAACAGCCAAAGCAAGGTTATGTAACACAATCGTGATAATCGCCACCAAAATACTTACAAACACATCCGATTTTGGCATTTTTGTTATTAATTTAAAAAATCCCCATTTAAAAGTCGAAATCGCAACCATCATCATTACACCAACAAGTGCTGCCATTGGAATTTTCTCAATCACTGGAGCACCAATTAGAATAATAATCAAGATTGTAATTGCACCAATTGCTGGTCCTAATCTCGAACGAGAACCTGCATCTAAATTAACAAATGTCTGAGCAATCATTGCACAACCTCCCATTCCACCGAAAAAACCATTTGTAATATTTGCAGCACCTTGCGCCAAACATTCTTTATTCGACGAACCTTTCGTTTCAGTCACCTCATCCACCAAAGTAAGCGTTAGCAAAGTTTCAATTAACCCAACCGAACCCATAATAATCGAATAAGGCAAAATAATTTTCAAGGTTTCTAACGTAAACGGAACACTCGGAATATGAAAACTTGGCAGTTCTCCTTTGATACTCGCAATATCACCAACAGTCTTTGTATCAATATGAAATCCGATTACCAATAGAAAAGTCACAAGAATTGCAACCAAAGAAGCTGGAATAATTTTCGTTAATTTCGGAAAGAAATAAACTATCAGAACTGTAATTAGCGTCAATCCAGCCATCGTATAAAAAGGTGTACCACTCAACCAACTCGTTATTCCATTCGTAGTTGATTTGAATTGTTCTATTTGTGACATAAAAATAACAACCGCCAAACCATTTAGAAAGCCATACATAACAGGTTGAGGAATTAAACGAACAAATCTTCCTAATTTGAAAACACCAACTACTATCTGGAAAACTCCTGCTAAAGCAACCGCAGCAAAAATATATTGCTCACCATACGTAGCATTCAACGCGATTAAAGTGATAACGGTAGCACCTGCTCCACCCGCAACCATCGCTGGTCTTCCTCCAAAAACCGCCGTTACAATTCCCATGATAAATGCACCATATAAACCTATTAAAGGTGATAAACCAGCTAAAATTGCAAACGAAAGCGATTCAGGAATCATTGTCATAGCAACAGTTAAGCCGGCTAATATTTCGTTTTTATAATTTATTTTTTGATTGAATTTTAAATATTCAGCAATCGACATCAGAAGTTTTATTTCATGCAAAAGTAACAATTACTACGCATCTAAAATTAGTAAAAAGCTAGATTAAATATCAAATTACATACTAATCATTGAAGTAATTTTATAATTGTTAAATATTTCTTAATAAATATTTAACAATTAAGATATATAGCAAGTGTATTTTTGACGAAATTTAATTTCTAATGAAACATCTTTTAAAACTCTCCTTATTCATTCTAGGTCCATTCGTTTTGGCTCAAAGCGGCGTTATCTCAGGAAAAGTTATAGATTCTAACGATCAATTTTCGTTACCAGGAGCTACAATTCGCATCGAGAATTCCAATAAATATACTGTATCTGACCAAAATGGTAATTATCAATTTCTAAATCTTACGCCTGGTATTTATACCATTTATATTGATTATTTGGGATACGAAACCATTTCAAAACAAATAGAAGTTACCGAAAATAAAACAGCCGTTATTGATTTTTCTCTAAACGCAGGTTACAATGAACTAAATGAAGTTGTTATAGTTGGAGATTATTTAAAAGGGCAAGCAAAAGCATTGAATCAACAAAAAAATAACGGAAATATTACCAATATTATTTCTTCAGATCAAGTTGGTCGTTTTCCAGATTCTAACATCGGAGATGCGTTAAAACGTGTGACTGGAGTTACAATGCAAAACGATCAAGGTGAAGCCAGAAACATTATCATTAGAGGTTTATCGCCTGAATTAAATTCGGTCATGTTAAATGGAGATCGTATTCCATCTGCCGAAGGTGATAACCGAAATGTACAAATGGATTTGATTCCTGCGGAAATGATTTCATCTATCGAAGTGAACAAAACTTTGACACCAGATATGGATGCAGACGCAATTGGTGGAGCTGTAAATTTGATTACGCGTGCTGTTCCAAACAAAGAGCGTATTTCTATAACGGCTTCTGGTGGTTATGCACCAATTCGCGAAAAAGGCTTGTACAATTCAGCTTTTTTATATGGAAATAGATTCTTTGACAAGAAATTAGGTGTGGTTGTTTCAGGAAGTTATCAGGTTCAAAATTTTGGTTCGGATAATATCGAAGCAGTTTGGGACAAAGATGAAAATAAAACCTATTTGTCACAATTTCAGATTCGTAAATATGACATTCAACGCGTAAGAAGAAGTGCGTCTTTTTCGGCAGATTATAAGTTTAATGAAAACAATAGAATTGATCTTTCTGCTATTTACAATTGGCGTGACGACCGAGAAAATCGTTATAGAGTAACTTATCGCGATTTAGAATTTGATGAAAAAACAGGAACTTACAAAGGAAATATACGTCGCCAAACAAAAGGTGGAATTGATAATAACCGCAATAAAAATACGCGTTTAGAAGATCAACGTGTTTACAATGTTTCGTTACGAGGAGAGCATTTATTATCACCAAAAATCGATATGGATTGGGCTGTTTCTTACTCAAAAGCGAGCGAAGACAGACCAAATGAGCGCTACATTGATTATCGTGCAAAAGGTGTTACGTTTAATGAAGATTTATCTGATGCAAAATATCCAAATGTAACAACAACTTCTGCAGAAGATTTGACCAAATTCAAAGTTAGTTCGTTATCAGAACAGCACAATTATACAGATGAAACAGAATTTGGTGCAAAGCTTAATTTCAGAGTTCCCTTAAGTGTTATCCCAAATCAGAAAGGACGTTTACGTTTTGGTGGTCGCCTTCGATTGAAAGACAAAGTGCGCGAAAATATTTTCTATTCGTACGAAAGCATTGATGAAATGGGAAATTTGAGTACTCAAAATCCTGTAAATTGGTCAAGCAATCGTTTCAATGCTGGTAAAAAATATCAAGCTGGATATTTCTATTCAAATCATCAATTAGGAAATTTAGATTTAAACAATACAAATCTATTCAAATCTAACTTAGAGCCTTCTAAATATCTAGCCTCTAACTATAAAGCGAAAGAATATATTTCGGCAGGATATATTCGTTGGGATCAAGATTTATCATCTAAAACATCTTTAATAGTTGGTGTTCGTATCGAAAATACTTCGATAGATTATACAGGGAATTATGTACAAGATGAAGAAGATTTAATTGGAGAAATCAAGCACAAAAACGATTATACCAATGTTTTACCAAGTCTTTCTTTGAAACATAAATTTACAAATGATTTTATTCTGAGAGCAGCTTTCACAACAAGTATTGCACGACCAAATTATTACAGTTTAGCGCCTTTTGTAAGTGTTTTGAAAGAAGATGCAGAGCTTTTTGCAGGTAACCCAAATCTGAAAGCGACCTATGCCATGAATTATGATTTGATGGTTGAAAACTATTTCGAAAATATCGGAATTGTTTCGGGAGGATTTTTCTACAAAAAATTAAACGATTTCATCTATACCTACAAAAACAATACATTTACAACAAATGATTTCCAAACGCTTTTTCCTGACATAGCAAACCCAGTTCCTGCTGGAGAAAATTGGAAAATGACACAAGCTAGAAATGGAGATCACGTGAATGTTTTTGGGTTTGAGGTTGCATTTCAGCGTCAATTAGATTTTATTCCAGGCGAATTTTTCAAACATTTGGGAATTTATCTTAACTATACATACACCGATTCAAAAGCGAAAGGAATTACCAATGAAGATGGTGATTTGAGAAAAGATCTTGATTTACCTAAAACAGCTCCACACATGTTCAATGGTTCGTTAGCATTCGAGAACAAAAAGTTTTCTGCACGTGTTTCGGTTAATTATACTGCCGCTTATTTAGACGAGATTGGTGGAAATGCTTTCGAGGATAGTTACTATGACAAACAATTATTTTTAGATGCAAATGCGTCGTATAAATTCTCGAAGCAATTACGAATTTTTGCAGAAGCAAACAATTTAACAAATCAACCTTTACGTTACTACCAAGGAGTTTCGAGTCAAACAATGCAACTCGAATATTATCAACCACGTTTTACTTTAGGTCTAAAGTTTGATTTCTAAACAATTATGAAAAAAATATTCATCACATTATCACTATTCACTATTCTATTTTCTTGTGAATCCTCTAAACTGGCTCCAGTTCCTACAAATGCAGTAAAACCAACTGTTACAACAGAGCAAACACCAAATGACACTGATGATCCTGCAATTTGGATCAATTATCAGAATCCTGAAAAATCACTTATTATTGGAACAGATAAACAAGAAGAAACGGGCGGTTTATATGCCTATGATTTGAATGGTAAAATCGTAAACCAAATCGTTCCACTTAATCGTCCAAATAATGTAGATGTAATGTACGGTTTTCCTCTGAATGGAAAAAACATTGACATTGCAGTGCTTACCGAACGTGCAAACAATAAAATTAGAATTGTTTCGCTTCCAGATTTTAAATTGATTGACAATGGCGGAGTCGAAGTTTTCAAAGACGAAACATTACGAGACCCAATGGGAATTGCGCTCTACAAAAGCAAAAACAACAAGTTTTATGCAATCGTTGGTCGTAAAGACGGTGTAAGTGGCGAATACCTACATCAATATGCATTAGAAAACAAGAACGGAAAAATAGAAGCAACTTTAGTACGCAAATTTGGAAATTATTCGGGTAATAAAGAGATTGAAGCCATTGCAGTTGACGAAGAATTAGGCTTTATTTATTATGCTGACGAAACAGCAGGAATTAGAAAATATTATGCTGATCCAGAAAAAGGAAACGAAGAAATTGCATTTTTTGGGCAAAAAGATTTTAAACGCGACCACGAAGGAATTGCAATTTATAAAACCAATGCAACAGATGGCTATATCTTAATTTCGGATCAACAAGCAAATTATTTTAATGTATACAAACGACAAGGTGAAGCTTCAAATCCGAATGAACACAAATTGATTGCTAAAATCCCAGTTTCTACTATCGAATGTGACGGAGCTGATGCTATAAACTTCAATTTTGGAACTAAATTCCCAAAAGGTTTCTTTGTTGCTATGAGCAATGGAAAAACATTCCAAATCTATGATTGGCAAATAATTCAAAACGAAATTGATAAACAAGCAAAATAATTATACATTCACACATAAAAAATCCGAGCTCATAGCTCGGATTTTTTAGTTATATAGCAGCACCTTTTTTGTCAATATAACATCATTTGCACTTATATTTTTTTGTGTACAAAGCCAATCAAAACAAACTTTATGAAAATTTTCTACATATTTTCTACATAAAAACTTCTACTCCACTTCATCGAACAAACATCGAACAAACATCGAAGAACAAATATAGAATAGATATAAAACCATCGAAGAACTATCGAAGAATCATCGAAAAAACAAACACATAAAAACAGTACATAACCTATAATCAATTGATAATCAATTAATAGAAAAGACAAAAACAGATAACCAAGGAAAAAGAAAGAAAAATAAGGAAAAAACCTGACAATTAGAGAAATTTTAAGAAAATAGAATTTTTGTCAATATATATTGCTGAACTTTAGCATAATAACCCCTAAAAAAATAAAACAATGGGAAAAATTTATGATTCACTTTTAGCAGGCTCTTCAGGACGCACAGGGCGTATAGTTGTAGCAAATGTAAATGGTCACGAGATTTCAAGAATCAGACCTAAAAAAAGAACCAAAGCACCATCAGAAAAACAATTACTCGTTCAGCAAAGAATGAAACTTGCCATAGACTTTATGACCTCATACAGGGCCTATGCTTGCAAACACTATGGTTATCGTACAGGCATGCGATCTTCTTACAATCAAGCGTTTACCAACATCACAACAAACCTTGTAATAGACTATTCAACAGCCACTATAACACCAAATTACCAAAATATTTGTTTCTCCAAAGGTGCATTATTAGCCGCCATTCCATTATCTATTACTTTAGTATCAGCCGCAATGGTCGAGATAAACTGGCAGAACAATGCTTCACCCACATCAGACACAGCTACAGATATGTTGCAAATATTAGTAGCAGTAGAAAACGAAAACAATACATTTTTTATTGAAAATGCAACAGAACGAATGAACGAAACTTACACTTTAAGCCTATCCAACTTTCAAATAGGTAAAACCCTACACTTTTGGATTGCCTTCCGTTCACAAACAGAAGACCAAGTGTCAAACTCAGTTTATTTAGGTGCCATTAGTACTTAAAAACATATTCCTAAGGCTAAAATAATCTAATCATATTTAGCCTTAGGAATATTAAAGTTAAATGACCTACATAAAATTGTCAATCATTATACCTCTTCAAAATATCCAAAAACAATAAACTCCTCAAATAGTAGTTCTTAGAACCTAATCTAAAAAACTTAATCTCACCTTTTTTGCGACACCTATCCAGAGTCTTTTCAGATATACCAAACAATTCAGCAACCTCTTGATCCGTCATCAACTCATCTTTAGTCAATTTAAAATCCTTTGTACTATAACGTTCTACAAACTCCGCATAGATTTGCTGAAGTTCCAAAAATGTAAATTCTGTTTCCTTCATACTACAGCTTTTATAAAAACAACACACATTGGTAATTATTTAATAATGACTAATTTACAAATAAATAAAATATAATACCATATATTAAGCATTTAACTCACAAAGCTTGTTGTATAAATGAAGAAAATAGCCTCTCAAGAAGATAATAAGGCTGTAATCATCCAAGACTCTAAAATCACAAAATGAAAAGAATCTTTTTACATGAAAAATGCACAACTGAAATAAATTTAGTTAACCAAAAAAAAATCCTATTCGAAACAAATAGGATGTATTCTGCTAAATATTTTAATAAAATTACTTGTAGTTAATGAATTGCGAAGGATAATCTGTTTCAATAATATCTGGTCGAGAAATTAAATGCTGAATATAACCCCTTGCCCTTTCTATATCGGTTGGCAATTTATCCGTAGAAGGCGCAATGGCAATCATCACCATAACACCTTTTTTACGCAAATAAGCTATCATTTCTTTTTGTTCTTCTTTCACTTCCAAACCAATCCAAGCAATCATTCTATCATACGAAACATTTAGTTTCTCAAAACTTTCAACATCTTTCATCGAATGAAAAGGTTTCATAAACATTACATACTCAAGATGTTTTGCATAATAAGCAACCTCATCATCTTTTCGCAAACCTAAAACTACATTAGGATAAGGATTTTCTTTCAGAAATTTCACATAAGTTGCATACGGAACACCTTTATTATCCAATTGAAAAATAGTTTTTCCTTGACTCCAATCCAAAGCTTCTTTTAGTGTCGGAATTTTAAAATCAGTTAAATTTCCTTCTCGGTCTTTTAATCTTGCATTCTTTATTTGAGCATAGGTATACTCTTTTACCTTTCCTTGTAAATTTGTTGTTCGATTGAATGTATCATCGTGCATAAGAATTAAAACCGAGTCTTTCGTCAATTGTGGATCAATCTCAAAAAAAGAAGGTATAATTGACAATGTTTTTTCAAAAGCTTCAATACTATTTTCTGGATAGCCAGGCATCATACCTCCTCTATGTCCTGAAATAATGATTGGTTTTGATTGGTCTTGTTTGAAATAAGACTTCAAGTCTTCAAAATTTTTGATATCAACGGTATTTAATTGCGCATTAGCCACAGTAACTGTAGCTAATAACGCAAACCATAAATGTATTTTTCTCATGTGAATTGAAATATTAAAAACTATATCTAAATCCTATTTGTATTTGATACGGATTGAATGCATAACTCGTTTTACCTGTGTTCGTATTTACATTATAAACAAAACGTTCATTAGCTGTATCAAAACTCTTAATAGAATAAATATTTTGTTTACCTATTCTAGGTCCTACTCCCCATTCTTTATTCATTAAATTAGCTACATTAAAAATATCTACTGCAACTTCAAAACGATGCTTATCTACAATTTTTATCTTTTTAGCTAATCTTAAATCAAATGTTCCTGAAAAACCATTAATTCCACCATTTCGCTCGGCTATTTTTCCAAAACTTTTACGAATATAATCTTTCGTATGTTTTTCAACTTCAGGATTATCTAGAATAGCTTGAATTCCTTTTCTTAAATATTCAGGAGTTGAAGCAGCATTAGGATCATAGATGTATGCCAAATCATTTGAATTTACGAAATCTCCATTCATATTACCATTAACAGCCAATGAATAACGTGTTCCTCCAATTCCACTAAAACGAATACCTGCAGTCATTCCCCAAAAAGTTGGAGATTGTCCATAAACAACTAACTTGTGACGGAAATGTGTATCTGAATAATTCATTTTACTTAAATTTCTTGGATCTTCCGCAACCATTAAACTTAGAGTTGCAGTGTTAGCTACATTTCCATTATAAGAGGTATTATCTTTTGAATCATTCCATGTATATGAAACAGAAATTTGCCCATCTTTAAAATAACGATATGTTCCATCTAACACAATCGCATATTGATCTTTTTTACCATCACTAATTAACTCTAAAACTCGCCCCAATTCATTTGTTTTACGTCCATTAACCCAATTGGCAACACCATTTATAGGGTTAATTGTAGATGCAGGTACATAAACTCCTCGATTAGCTTCTTCTTTTATTCTGAAAAAGGGTTCGTCGACCATATTACGATCCACATACATATAGTTGTTACGCGCCCAGTTAGCATAAGCACTAATTCCTACACGCAAACGATCACTAAAGAAATGATTATAAGATGCATTTAATTTGTAAACCGTCGGCACTTTAGCGTCTTTACTATTTGCATTAATCGTGATTAGTTTCTCTATTGCAGGATTATCGAAAAGATCTCTTCCTGGTACATGATTAGGATTTTGTCTATAATCAATAAAATCTGGAGTAGGAACTAAATCTCCTACTATATCTACTGCTGCGACTTTTGTTCCATCAAACAACATATTGTTAATCATTGAGTATGGATTTAGTGAAGAACCAAAAATACCTCCACCAAATTTCACAAAATCTTTTCTATTCTGATTAATATCCCATGTTAATTGGAAACGTGGCTGAAGTTGCCATGTATTAATTTTATTATCTGTTCTTACCCCCAATTGTTTATCTGCAACCTCATTGTAATTCGCTGCATTCAGATATTGCATATTCTCAAAACGAATTCCAGCCATTAAATCTAAACCAGGAAGAATTTCTGTTTCCAATTGTCCATAAACAGCTGATGCTAATTGATTAATCTTTGTTGATGGATCATCTGTTAGTCGAATTTCTCGCGCATAACGATAAGGAGTCATATTTTTGAAATTATCCATTCCAGTAAAATAGAATCGACCATTCATTTCACTTCCATATACATTTTTCATATGATAGTAAGAAAAATCTCCTCCTAGCGTATACTTAATATTATTTTTATTAATATATACATTATCAACTAATTGTATCACATTCCCTTTGAACCATTCAGGTGAAAATCGTTGCCCCCCTAATTGTATGTTTGTATATTGTGTTTTTTCTCCTATTTGAGATCCTATACTTTCCACAATTGCACGCGGAATCGATTGGCTTGGTAATTCACTTGAAGGGATAATATTCTGGTGTTCTATAAAATGTTGAACTTTCAGTTCATTAGTAATGTCATTATTAAAATCAGTTCTTAACGATAACATCAAACTATTGTCGGTTTTCTTACGATCAATATACGATTCGTACATATTGATTCTTGTATTATCACCTTCTGATAATAAATCTTTTTCGTGTACAAAATTATTACGAAGCGTTAATAAATTTCTCGCATTAATCTGCCAATCTAAACGTAAAAATGCAGCATTTGTATCTTTATTCTTATTAAATGATCCAAACTGAGGATTATTCGAAACACCATATTTTTCACGCGCAATGCTCAAAAATTGATCTAAAGTAGATTGTGTTACATTAAATAAAGCTTCGTCACTTTCATTATTAATATTTGCAATGAATAATGGACGTTTATCAACTTGTCGATCCCAAGCAACAAAAAAGTGTGCTTTATCTTTCTTGATTGGTCCTCCCAAAGAAAAACCATATTGATAAGTAGAGAACTCATTATCTCGTTTATTTCCACGAATATCATACGGACTCGAAAGCCAATCTGTACGACCATACAAAAATGCACTTCCTTGCATTTTATTCGTCCCAGACTTTGTAACAGTACTAATTGTTCCACCACCAGCACGCCCGTTTGTTACATCATATTCATTTGTTACCACTTTAAACTCACGAATCGCTTCCATCGAAATAGAATAAGAAGACGAAGTAGAACCTCCTGCAATAGTACCTCTATTAGACATTCCATCTATCGTATAATCAACAGACGAAGATAATTGACCACCAATACTTGTTCCATTGCTCAACGGAGATAAATCTATTAAAGAAGTGAAATTTCGTCCATTTACAGGTAAAGTTTGTAAATCTTTTGCCGATACAGAAGTAGACGCACCAACTTGTTTAATAGAACTTTTTAAAGTTTGCCCACTTACCATCACTTCATTCAATTCAGTCGTTCCATTTGTAAATTTGAACGGAACCCAAATTAAATCTCCTTGATTCAAACTATAACCTTCTAAGATCTCCTCACCATGCTCTTCCGAAATAATAGTAACCGTATAAGGAAAACCTAATGGCAACTGCTTTAAGTTATACTCTCCTTTTTCATTCGTTTTCGTAGAAGCTGTAAATCCTGTCGATTCATTTTTCACAACAATGGTTACATTGTGCAAATCCGAACCATTAGCATCAGTAATTTTTCCCGATATACCTGCTAAATCTCCCTGTGCATAAACTGCAGTAGTTGCTCCCATCACAAAAACAACTGCTGATAGTTGAAATAAATTAAGTTTCATGTATATGTTTTATTTGAAACCCAAAATTATTTTTTACCTCACAATATGGTGTTACTTAATAATTAAGAAAGCTTTAACTAAAAGTCATAAAAAAGTTAACAGTTACAAGAAATTTAAACGTTTAATAAACCTTAAGAATTTGGTTTTAAGATTTAAAAAAGTATTTAAAGAAAATAATATGTTAAAAATCCGAGCATTCGCTCGGATTTAATTATACGATTATAGCTTTTTTTCGTGTAGATTTCTTCATTCTATACATAACGTAAATAATTACAGATAATAGAAATGAAAAAATAAAGTATCGGATTGCTAACCCATTTTGAGTATCAACTTTACCAGTACTTGAGATAATAAAACTTGTAAGCGAAGTAATAATATACGTCATTCCTCCCATCAAACCACCAGCAACACCAGCATTTTTAGGAAAAGCCATCATATTTGAAGTAAAGAATGATGTGAATAAAATTCCCGAACAAATATGAATGAAAAACGCAAAGAATAATAAAACAAATAGATTTTGAACAAAGAAACCTGCGATAATCAAAAGAGAAATCAAAACTAATTGTACAATAATAGGTAAAGCTATATTTTCTTTAAAGTCAAGATGCATTCTTTTCTTTCCTACAAATCCCCCAATCATCCACGAAAAACCTAAAATTAAAGTTGAATAACCAATCACTACAGAATTAAAATGATAGGTATTTTCAATTAAAAACGGACCAATAATATTGAAAATCATTACAATAGAATAAGCAACAGCCTGTATCATAATTCCAACTTTAAATAATTGATTTCTAAGCATCATTCTATAAGTATCAATAACGTTTTTCAAATTCAATTTAGTCTTTTCAACAATACTTTCCCCACTAAAAATCAATTCAAAAATTAAAATTAAAGCAGCGTAAATAGCTAAAAAATAAAAATTCGCATGCCAATTGAACAACTTTTCTAAATATCCACCTAAAAATGGAGCCAAAATAGGTCCGCATGACCAAACAATCGTGAAATAACCTAAATAATGTTTCGCCTTTTCTGGTGTATGAATATCAATAAAAAGTGCTCGAGTTGCAATAACAATAATCGCAACTGAAATTCCTTGAATAATTCGAAGAAAACAAATCAACAAAATGCTATCTGTACTCGCGATAACTAAACTTGTGATTAATACGACAAATAATGCTACAATTTTTGGATAATATCGTCCAATTGCATCCAAAATACTTCCAATAAACAATTGAGATAAACCATAACTCAATAAAAAACAAGTCAGAGTTAATTGAATACTACTTTCTGGAACTATCAACGATTTTGCCATCGACGGAAATGACGGCAAATAGATATCTGTTACAAATCCCGAAATTGGAATCGAAAAGAAACCAAGTATACTTATAATTTTTTTCCTTTTTTCTGATGCTTCTCTCAACATAAATCATTTTTTACTATGCAAAAGTAAAATGAATGTGAAATTGAGGAATTAAAAAAGACAAATAAAAAATTACAAAAATCAAATAAATTAATTTTCTTGTTTAAATTTTAATGGAGAAGTTAAAGTATGTTTTTTAAAAAAATTATTAAAATGAGCAGGTTCCTCAAAACCTAATGTATAACCAACTTGCGCAATATCCCAATCAGTATACAACAACAGGTTTTTAGCTTCTTCAACTATTTTCTGTTTAATAATTTGTGTCGTTGTTTGTTTTGTTACAGATTTCACAGATGAGTTGAGATGATTTACATGAATATTTAATTTCGTTGCAAAATCAGCGGGTGTTTTCAAAATAAGTGGATGAGCAGGTGAATCTAGTGGAAATTGTTTATTTAATAATTCATCAAACTTCTTATACAATCTCACATTTGATGGCAATTCAACCGCATGTATTTCATCAACTTTTTGTTCTAAAACATAATGAAAAATAGCAGATAAATGATTACGAATACTAAAATATCTCAATTGATAATTGGATTGATTAAGACGATACATTTCCTGAAAATAAGACAAAATCAAAGGCAATTGTTCATCAGAAATCTCAATAAAAGGAGAACTCCAATCTTTAAACAAAGATGTTTTTTTGAAGACATCAAACTCTTTATTTTCAGAAAAAAATTGTTGATTGAATAAACAAAAATAACCTTCTTGCAAACTCGATTTACATTCCCAAGTATAAGAAATATGCGGAGATGGAAGAAATAAAACCGGTTTAGAAATATATCTTTCATTATTTCCATATTTAAAAATTCCTTCACCAATCAACAAACTGATTTTGTAATAATCTCGCCGACTATATGGACTTTTAAAACTACAATATTTACGCAAAGAAATATTAAAATGCGCTTTATCGTGTTCAAAGTTAGCAGAATTCATCAATTCGGCTTGTTCTAAACTAATTTTATTATAATAATCTGCAATAGTTTCTAATTCTTGACTCATCTTTATTCTTACAAAATTCAAATAAACGACATTTTAGAATAATTATATGTTAAAAACTACATTAATCATAATATTACCTATTGAACATTTTGATAATTTTAGCAATTAAACCGTCAATTCGAGTAAAATTCTTTTAGAATTTTTATTCATTTCATTTCTTCAAATCACTCGAACTGACAAATTTTTATTCAAAATACACAGTGGATTAAGTATTATAAAATTTCATTAACTTTAATCACATTCAAAACTCAATAAAATGCCTTGGAATCCCGAAAGATATAATCAATTCAAAAATATTCGTTATCAACCTTTTTATGATTTAGCGGATTTAATTTCTACTAATAATTTGAAAAATTGCATAGATGTAGGTTGTGGAACTGGCGAACAAACAGCAATTCTCGCTAATAAATTTGAACATGCTAATTTTTTAGGAATTGATTCTTCTAAGGAAATGCTCGAAAAGTCAAAAGAATTTGATTTAGCCAATCTTACATTTCAACAACAAACGATTGAAAATTTTGCAAATTCAGATACAACTTGGGATTTAATTTTTAGTAATGCAGCGTTACAATGGTCGGATAATCATGAAGAATTGTTTCCTAAATTAATCTCAAAACTGAATGTTAATGGACAATTTGCAGTGCAAATGCCTTGTCAAAAAGATAATGTATTGAATGTTATTTTGAGTGATTTAGCACGAGAAAAACCTTTTGCGGATTATTTGAATAATTTTCATCGAGATTCTCCTTTGTTAACGATAGATGATTATGCGAAAATCATATTTGATAATGGATTGAAGGATTTGAACATAAACATGAAAGTTTATCCAATTTACGGAAATGACGAAACAGAATTTTATAATTTCATTTCTGGTTCTGCTTTGATTCCTTATATGGAGCGTTTAACGACTAAACATCAAGAATTATTTACGACAGAATTTAAAACGAGAATTAAGAAATATTATAAGACTTTTCCTGCAATTTATTCCTTTAAGAGAATATTGTTGTATGGAAGAAAGAGTTAAACAAAAAGAGAATCAATTATGATTCTCTTTTTTGTTTATTAAAATTTAATCTAAATCGTCTAATACAGATTTTAAGATATCACAACCTTTTATAATATCTTCATCCGAAATATTAATTGGCGGTGTAATTCGTAAATTCTCGATGCTATACATTAAAAAGAAAAGAATCAAGCCTCTATTCATACATTCTTGCTGAACGCGCAACGTATATTCTGGCGATGATAACTCAGGAGCTAACATCAAACCTTTTCCGTGAATTTTCTTAATTTTTGGATGCTGAAGATTTTCTCTGAATAATTGTTCTTTACGATCAATATCATCCATTAATTTCTCTTCTTCTATAACATTTAGTAATTCTAAAGCTGCAGCTGCAATCACAGGATTTCCTCCGAAAGTCGTAATATGTCCCAATTGAGGATTTTGCTTAAGAGAACTCATAATTTTATCAGAAGTCATAAACGCACCAACAGGTAAACCACTTGCCATACCTTTTCCCATTGCCACAATATCTGGCACAACACCAAAATGCTCGAAACCAAACAATTTCCCTGTACGTCCAAATCCTGGCTGAATTTCGTCCATAATCAATAATGCACCAACTTCTTCGCAACGCTTTTTCAACTTGATAAAGAAATCATTTTCTGGTAATCTAAAACCAGAAGCACCACGAATACTTTCTACAATAACACCAGCCGTTTCTTTGGTAATTTTTTGTAAATCTTCTTCGTTATTAAAATCGATGAAATAAACTTCTGGTAACAATGGTCGGAAAGCAGCTTTCTTACGTTCATCACCCGAAACACTTAATGAACCATGTGTATTCCCATGATAGGCATTACGAAAAGAAATCAATTGACGACGACCTGTAAAACGTTTCGCTAATTTAAGCGAAGCTTCAATCGCTTCTGTTCCAGAATTCACCAAATAAACTTGATCCAATCCTTCTGGTGTTAAATCAACCAATCGCTTGCATAATTCGACTGGTTTTTCTTGCGCATATTCACCATAAACAGCGACATGCATATATTTGTTTACCTGATCTATAATCGCTTGATTGATACGCGGATGGCTATGTCCAAGTGTATTCACCGAAACGCCAGCCACAAAATCAAGATAGGCTCTTCCATCCTTTCCATAGATATAAGAGCCCTTTGCGTAATCGACTTCAAAACCAGATGCAAAATTTGTTGTTTGCGCCTGATATTTGAAAAATCCTTCTTTTAATGTTCCCATTTTATTTTAATAAAAAAAGCACAGCTGCACCGCCCATTGCATACGCTGCAACAGTAAGAGCATCTGATTTACCTTTCGAAAATTTTCTTATTTTGAACGATGAAATATCATTTTTATGAAACTTCAATTCTTTTTCTGTTCCTTTTACAACAGCATATAAGGTATCAGCTTTCCATTGCTTTGCCTCTATTGTATATTCTTTTCCTTGCGCATCTACTTTATAAAATTGATCGGGTTTGATAACATCCGAAATATTAATTGGAGAAGGATCTATCGCTACTTTCTCTTCTTTATTCTCTTGTTTTTTAGCTTTTAATGCAGCTAATTTTTCTTTACTTTCTGAAAGAGATGAACTAATTGCATTTTCATTAGGACTTTTGCGTTCTCTTCTCAATTCAGCAATATCAGCTCTGGAACGACTTCTTTCATTAGAGTTAGCCGTCTGATTATTGCCTTTAGACATTTCCAAAGCATATTCGTCAGGATCAAAAGCTTTGTAAGTATAACAACTTGATAATAATAGAATAGATAATATGATAGATGTAGTTTTCATTTATAGTTTTAGAAATTAAACGATTAATTTATGAAAAGATTATTTCGATTCGATAAAAATATCTCGCCAAGTGTTTAATCGTTCAGAAATTCGCCATTTAAAATCGGGTAAATAACGCATTTCTTCAGGAAATTTAGACAATGGATACATTTTTCCGTCCGATTTTATGCGACATGCAACCAATTCAACATCTTTTCCTACAACATCAACTTCTATAATTCCGCAATAAGAAATATTAACTCCATAACGTTCTTTCACTTTCGTTTTTTGATCCGTATCATCCATGTACGTCAACGCGACAGCATTTTCTTCTACATTTATAAAATCAATTTTATCATCCTGAAAAAGAACAGTTAAATATTTTCCTTTGATTTGATGATATTCATTTTCCACAAGCGAATCCACTTTAGCAATCACAAAAGCATTATTAAACACTTTCATCGAGTCTAATTTTTCTGTTTTCGCATTTGTATACGCTTCGATATAATCTCCTGTAACTTGGTTATCACCAGAAAATAAAATTGGATCTTTGTAAAATTGCATCAATCCTTTAGTTTGATTGTACACCAAAGAATCTGCTTTTCCGTTCGCATTCGATTTGTAAAAACGCGCTTTATGAAAAGCTTTCACCAATGAAGTCGAATCAACATCGTGACGTTTTACCGCCAACAACGTATCAGCACTTATGTAAAGCGAATCTTTATCAAACGCTTTCACAGCATACGCGTTCTTCGTTACAAAAGCCGAATCTAAGTATTTAAAAGCTTCTCCGTAATCACCTTTCAAAAATCTTTTTTCTAATGGATCATCCAAAAAAACATCGCCTTCACCTTTACCAAAACCTGTTTTATCGTTGAAATAAAGTTTTTTAGCCGTCAACGTTTTGTTTTGATAATAAACTTTTGAATTTCCTCTTAACCAAGCTTCACCTGTTTTTTTATTAAAATCTCCATCCGAAGTAATGATATATTGTGATGGATCATTTCGACGTGTAATTTTAGAATAATCGCGGAAAGTTGTAATTCCCGTAATATCATTCGTCGTCATTTTTCTCGAATAAATCGTATAATCTTTATTCGTAATAAAAACTTCTGAACCAAAATTTGCCGATTTAGACTTTACATTATACACAACATTTCGTCCTTCGACTAAAGTTCCATCAGAACCAATTGTTTTGTAAGTATCATTTACAATAATATTTCCTGTCAATCGTTCGTAAATCATTTTCTCAGAACTTATTTGTTGCGTAGGTATCTTCACTTCTACTTTCCCAATACCAGTCGCAATCTCGGTTGTACGATTATAATCCATATAATCTGCCGTAATACGAGAACTTGGATCAGTCAACACCACATCTTTGAAAGCTTTTGCAATTGTTGTGTTTCCGTCATACTCCATTTTATGCGCCGTAATTGTTTTGTCTTTGCTCACCAAACGTGCATTCGACCAAACAACAGCCAAGTTTTTATCACGATACAAAACCGCACTATCAGCCGAAATTACATCACCTTTATATTCGATTACAACATTTCCTGATAAAAAATCATTTCCCTCAAAACGTTTCGGATCATGTTCTACTAAATCAGCATGCCTTAGATTAACTTTTTCTTTTTTAGGTTTCTGTTGCGCAAAAGCACTTATCGTCATAAAACATGAAAGTAAAAAAGCAACTTTCAAGCCTGTTTTATTTCTATTTATATAATTAATTAACAATTACTTATTATTTTTATTTAATCTCTATTTCACTTCAAAAAAGTGCTAGCCAAAATTAGTATTATTTTTTTAGTCCTAAAAATTAATTATTACGTTAAAACGTGCTTTAATACTTAAAATTTTCATAATATTTTAATCAATATGATAGATTTTCAAGTCTTAATTTAATTAAAAAAATAACGATTATTCATCAAATTCAGTTTTAAAATTCTTAACTTCATATTCAATTTTATAAATCTATTAAATGCCTCAATATCAAAATGTATTAGACAGTCCAAACACCAATACTATTTTTATGGTTTGGAATTTTAAGGAAAATACTGCTTACAAAGATGCTTTCAAAAAGCTTTGCGCTTTAATTATCAATCTCAATCATTCAGCCAATACACGTTTTCCGAAAACGCAATCGAGCGTTATTTTAGGAATTAGTTACGATGCTTGGATAAAATTAAATTTACCAAAACCTTTGCCGAAAGAATTAAAACCTTTTGTTGCCATTAAAGGAGAAAAGCATGAAGCCGTTTCTACAAAAGGCGATATTCATTTTCATATCCGCTCTACGCAACAAAGCTATTGCGTTGATATTGTTTCTAATTTGACTGATTTATTGAATGATGTTGCTACTTGTCAAGAAGAAATTCATGGTTTTAGATATTGGGATGGTCGTAGTATTTTAGGTTTTGTTGATGGAACTGAAAATCCACAAGGTAACGAAAGAATAAATTTTGGTTTGATTGGCAATGAAGATTCTGCTTATACAAATGGAAGTTATTTATTTGTGCAAAAATACATTCATGATATGCAAGCTTGGAAAGATTTACCAATTTCTGAACAAGAAAAAGTAATTGGAAGATCTAAAGTTGATGATATTGAAATGAATGACGATGAAAAACCCTCGAATTCACATTCTGCATTAGCAAATGTTGGAGATGACAAAAAAATTGTTCGCGATAATATGCCTTTTGGAAATATGTCGACAAATGAAATGGGAACCTATTTTATTGCTTATGCTAGAAAGTTTAGCATTGTAGAAGAAATGTTAGAACGCATGTTTGTTGGTGAACCTATCGGAAACTATGATCGAATATTAGATTTTAGTAAAGCTAAAACTGGAACTTTATTTTTTGTTCCTTCTTTTGATTTGTTAGATCAATTTTCTAATTAAAAATAACAAAAAAGACCTTTTACGAAATCGTAAAAGGTCTTTTGATTTTATAAAATCAAGGTTATTTATTCTTACGAGTTCCGTAAAAATATAATGAATGATTATCAATTTTGATATCAAAAATATCTTCTATCGTTTGTTTGATAGATTGGATTCTTGGATCACAAAACTCCAATACTTCTCCTGTATCAGACAAAATAATATGGTCATGATTTTTGTCGAAATATGATTTTTCGTAATGCGCTTGTTGATCTCCAAACTGATGTTTACGCACCAATTTTGCTTCCATCAAAAGCTCGATAGTATTGTATAAAGTAGCACGACTAACGCGGTATTTCTTATTTTTCATTTTGATATACAACATATCAATATCAAAATGATCATCTGTAAAATAAATTTCCTCTAAAATAGCATAACGTTCAGGTGTCTTACGATGTCCATTGTCTTCCAAAAAATTCGTAAACACTTGCTTTACTATTTCGTAATTACTTGATTTTACTGATTCGTCTGTCATATAAAAAATTTGTGTAAATATACAGAATATTTCCTTATCAATGTAACGAAACAACTTTCAATTCGTACGTTTTTTCTATCTCTTGATAGTAAATCTTTATAACAACGTATAATTAACAATATATCTATATAAGAAAACGTATAATCTTTCAAAATTATTTTATCCTTTACACCACAAAGGTTAACTTTGCACACGATGGAAGAAAATTATTTAGAAAAACTGAACGAACCACAGCGTTTGGCTGTAGAAGCTACCGAAGGTCCAGTAATGGTAATTGCGGGTGCGGGTTCTGGAAAGACGAGAGTGTTAACTTATCGCATTGCTCATTTACTAAATAAAGGAGTTGATGCTTTCAATATATTGTCTTTAACATTTACCAATAAAGCTGCCCGAGAAATGAAAGAACGTATCGGACATGTGGTTGGTGAAGCGAATGCAAAAGCACTTTGGATGGGAACCTTCCACTCTGTTTTTGCGCGTATTCTACGTGTTGAAGCTCCGCTTTTAGGTTATCCATCAGATTTTACAATTTACGATCAACAAGATGCAGTTTCTGTAATGACAAAGATTATTAACGAAATGCATTTAGATAAAGATATTTACAAAGCAAAACAAGTTTTGGGACGTATTTCTCAATACAAAAATAACTTGATTACAGTTAGAGCTTATCACAATAATCAAGCTTTAATTGAAGCAGATAATGAAGCAATGCGCCCTCGAATGGGTGATATTTACAGAGCTTATGTAGATCGTTGTTTCAAATCTGGTGCAATGGATTTTGATGATTTATTGTTGCGTACCAACGAAATTTTGACGCGTTTTCCTGAGGTTTTAGCAAAATATCAAGAACGTTTCAAATACATTATGGTAGATGAGTACCAAGATACCAATCATTCTCAATATTTGATTGTAAAAGCATTGGCTTCTCGTTACGAAAACCTATGTGTAGTTGGTGATGATGCGCAATCTATTTATGCTTTCCGTGGTGCAAATATTCGAAATATTTTATCATTCAAATCCGATTATCCTGATGCGAAATTGTATCCATTGGAACAAAATTACCGTTCGACGCAAATGATTGTGGAAGCTGCGAATCAGATTATCAAACAAAATCAAGATCAATTAGAAAAAAATGTTTGGACAGCGAATGAAACTGGTGAAAAAATAGCCGTTTATCGTGGACTTTCTGATGCTGATGAAGCACGTTATATTGCTACACAAATTTGGGAAAGACAGATCAATGAACATCTTCAACCAAAAGATTTTGCTATTCTTTATCGTACAAATGCTCAATCTCGTGCATTAGAAGAAGCCTTGAGAAAAAGAGGAATTCATTACCGTGTTTATGGCGGAACCTCTTTCTATCAGCGTAAAGAGATTAAGGATATGGTTGGCTATATGAGATTATTGATTAATCAAAATGATGAAGAAGCTTTATTGCGAACAATCAATTATCCAGCACGTGGAATTGGTCAAACAACAATTTCTAAACTTTTGGTCGCGGCAGATCAACATCAAATTAGTTTATTTTCTTTGATTGAAAATATTGCAATGTATGCTCCAACAATTGGTATAAATGCAGGAACAGCAAACAAACTGAATGATTTTGTGTTGATGATTAAGCGTTTCCAAGTCATGTTAAAATCGCATGACGTGTACGAAGTGACGATGGAAATGGCAAAAACGACACAATTGTTGAATGCGTTGAAAGAAGATTCTACTCCAGAAGGTGTTTCTCGTTTAGAAAACGTTCAAGAATTGTTGAATTCGATTCAAGGTTATGTCGAAGAACAACAACAATTAGACGAAGGGGACGCTTCTTTAGGTGGTTTCTTAGAAAATATTGCTTTAGCAACTGATGCGGATAACGAAGAAGATGATGATAACAAAGTCAATTTGATGACTGTCCACTTGGCAAAAGGGTTGGAATTCCCTGTTGTATTTATTGCAGGTTTAGAAGAAAATCTTTTCCCTTCTATGATGAGTGTTAACACGCGTGCTGAATTAGAAGAAGAGCGTCGTTTATTTTATGTTGCCTTGACGCGTGCCGAGAAAGTGGCTTATATGACCTACTCTGTTTCACGTTTTCGTTGGGGAAAAATTATTGATTGCGAACCTTCTCGTTTCTTAGAAGAAATTGATGATAGTTTCTTGGATTGGAAAAATCTTAATATTTCTGCAAGAGCTTCTAACAATAGTGGATTATCGGCTGATTTATTTGGAGACGAACCAACGCCGCAACAGTATCAACGACGTGAAAAATCGGTTGCACGACCTAATCCGAGAGCTCGTGTAGAACCAACTCAACCAAGATCAAATTTCAAACCAGTTAATCAAACAAAAAGTAGTGCTTCATCAACAGCGAATGCTCAAAGTTTGCAAGTTGGTCAAGTTGTCGTTCACGATCGTTTTGGACGAGGAATTGTGAAAGATTTGCAAGGAGAACCAAGCGATATGAAAGCAATTATTCATTTTGATAATGCTGGAGAGAAAAAATTACTCTTAAATTTTGCGAAACTAAAAATCATTCGATCATAATATAAAACAGAAAAAGGTTACAACTATTTGTAACCTTTTTCTGTTTGTTTTCAATTATTTAAACACTAAAATATAAACCTAAACTTTAATCATTAATAAATAACTCCTTTAACTTATTGAGTATAAATTGTTCAAATCTTTTGATGAAAAAAAGAAATAATAAATATCATATATTAAGATTTTTTTAGCATTTTAGCATCACAAATAAACACAAGAACAAAAATTTTATACTCAAATGGATGATATCATCAATCTCGTAAGTAGCTACGTCTGGTCATATGCTTTAATTGGACTTTGCGCTTTAACAGGAATTTACTTCTCTATTCGCACCAGATTCTTACAAATCGTTTACCTAAAAGACATGGTTCGCTTGCTATTTAGTGGCGAAAAATCGGACAAAGGAATCACACCTTTTCAAGCATTTTCTTTGGCCATTTCAGGTCGTGTCGGAACAGGAAACATTGTAGGTGTAGCTACTGCAATTGCTATGGGAGGACCTGGAGCAATTTTCTGGATGTGGTTTATCGCATTTTTAGGAAGTGCATCTGCATTCATAGAATCTGCATTAGGCCAGGTCTACAAACAAGAAATTAATGGAGAATATCGTGGAGGACCATCATATTACATCGAAAAAGGTTTAGGAATCAAATGGTACGCAGTTTTGTTTGCAATCATTACAATTATGAGCTGTGGATTATTATTACCAGGCGTTCAGTCGAATAGTATTTCATCTGCTTTGAATAACGCGTTTGATATTCCTATTTATAATTTTGTAGGAATTCCAATCAACATTGTAGGATTCGTCATTATTGGATTATTAGCCTTGATTATTTTTGGAGGTGTAAAACGTTTGGGACAAGCTTCTGAATTTATCGTTCCTTTTATGGCAGGCGCTTACATCTTAATGGCAATCATTATTATTGGAATGAATATCCATCAAGTTCCATCAGTTTTACGATTAATTTTTTCATCAGCTTTCAATCAAGAATCACTTTATAGTGGTGTTTTTGGATCTGCAATTGCTTGGGGAATTAAACGTGGAATTTATTCTAACGAAGCTGGTCAAGGAACTGCTCCTCATGCGGCTGCGGCTGCGGAAGTAAACCATCCTGCACAACAAGGTTTGGTACAAGCTTTTTCTGTTTACATCGATACATTATTTGTGTGTACAGCAACTGCTTTTATGATTTTATTTACAGGAAAATACAATGTGAATCACCCAGAAAAAGCGGGAAGTTTCATTACTCAAAATCTTCCTGGAGTAGATTATACAGGTTTTACGCAAGCTGCTGTTTCAAGTCATTTTCCTTCATTCGGAAATAGTTTTGTTGCAATTGCTTTGTTTTTCTTTGCTTTTACAACGATTATGGCTTATTACTATTATGCTGAAACGAATATTACATACATTTTCAAGAAAGGAAATAGAAAAGTATATGTATGGATTTTACGTGTTTGTTTTTTAGGTGCTACGTATTACGGAACAATCAAAACTGCTGAAACTGCTTGGGCAATTGGAGATATTGGTGTTGGTCTGATGGCTTGGGTAAATGTTATTGCTATTTTATTATTAAGCGGAGTTGGGCTTAAAGTCTGGAAAGATTATAAAGACAAACGTAAAAAAGGAATTAAAAATCCTGATTTCAATCCTACTGAAATCGGAATTAAAAATGCTACTTTTTGGGAGAACAAAAATAAATAACGCAAAAAAACCACTTCTTTTGAAGTGGTTTTTTTGCTATTAAAAATTATGATTATTGGGCTTGAGTAAACTCTAAATTCACCAATAATTTTACTTTATCAGAAACCACTAATCCTCCAGCTTCTGTTACTTGGCTCCATCCTAATCCGTAATCTTTACGGTTGATTTCTCCTGAAAATTCGAATCCAGCTCTTTGTAATCCCCATGGATCAGTGATAACTCCACCAAAATCTGCATTTAATGTAATTGGCTGTTTTTCACCACGAATTTCTAAAGTTCCATTAATTTTTCCGTTTTGAATACCTGAAGTACTTTCAAATTTCATTTCTGGAAATTGCTCAGCAGCAAAGAAATCAGCTGATTTTAAATGTCCATCACGATCTGCATTTTTTGTATTGATTGAATCTACTTTTGCATCAAATTCAAATTTTGCATCAGAAAAATCATCTGAATTAGCTTCTACATCAGCATTGAAATGATCAAAATTTCCTGTTACTGTAGAAATTACCATGTGTTTTACTTTAAATTGGACTTCTGAATGAGAAGGGTCTAAATTCCATTTTGTTGCCATAATGTTTTGTTTTTATTTGTTATTTAAATTGATTTTATTTATCCTATTTTGAATGATAACATTCCTAATGATCCATAAATTAGTTTATCATTAAAAAGTGTTAGCTCCTCTTCTTTTCCTTGTAATGCTAATGCGTAAATAGCTGGCAAATAATGTTCCATAGATGGGACAGCAAGATTAAATGCGCTACCTTTTTGTACAAAATTGAACAATTCGTCGTGATTACCTGTTTGAACAATATTCTTGAATGTATCATTCACTTCATAAGCCCAATCATAACCAGCATTTGGCTCACTCCAATTTAATGCTCTCAAATTGTGTACAACATTCCCACTTCCTACTATTAATATCCCTTTACTACGCAAAGCGTCTAATTCCTTCGCTAATTCGTAATGCTCTTTTGGCGTTTTATAAACATCCAAACTCAGTTCTATCATCGGAACATCTGCTTCTGGATACAAAAATTTAATCACACTCCAAGAGCCGTGGTCAAATCCCCACATTTTGTCTAAATCAACCTCTGTTGTTTTAATTAAATTTTTGACCTCTGTTGCTAATTCTGGACTTCCTGGCGCTGGATATTCAACATCGAATAAAGCTTGCGGAAAACCATAAAAATCGTGAATCGTTTTGGGTTGTTCTAAAGCCGTAACTTTAGTTCCTTTCGTTTCCCAATGTGCCGAAATACAAATAATCGCATTTGGTTTTGGGATTGTTTTTCCAATCTTCTTCCATCCTTCTACAAAAATATTTTCTTCGATTGCGTTCATCGGAGAGCCATGTCCTAAAAATAAAACTGGCATTTTATCAGTTGTAGAAAAACTTGAAGTAATTGATTTTAACGTATTGAAATCCACGATTTTTATAATATATTTTATTTATTATTATTTAGCTTTTGAAGCTGAAAATTCTAAGTTTGATGTTAATGTAACAACATCACCTACAACAGCTTCTGGGAAATTACCACCGATGTTAAAATCACTTCTTTTTACATTTCCTTTTACTGTAAATCCGTACGTTTTAACTCCGTTATTGTTGATGCTTCCGTTGTAAACTAATTTTAATGCAACTGGTTTAGTTACTCCGTTTAATGTTAAATCACCAACCATTTTAAATTGATTTCCTTTAACACGTGTAATTCCTTTTGAAGAGAATTCTAGTTTTGAATTTTTTGCTGCATTGAAAAAATCTGCTGATTTTAAATGATTATCACGTGCCTCAACTCCTGTATTGATTTAATTGATATCTGCAACTACATGAAATTTTGCATCGCTTAAATCTTCTTTTGTAAAGTTTAAATGAACATCAAAATTTTGGAATTGTCCTTCAACATCAGAAATTGTCATGTGAGAAACAGAAAAGCCTAATTTTGAGTGCGCTTTATCATTTGTATAATTTTGAGCAAATGCAGACATTGAAGCTGCTGATAACATTAACGTGAATAATAATTTTTTCATAACGAATGATTATTTGATTGTTTTTAATTAATTATTTATTTTGATAGGACAAATTTAGCTCAGTCATCAGCGAGATTTCATTGACATAAGATAAGAAATTAAAAAGCTTGATTTTTCATCTAATAAACGATCAAATTGTATCAATTAATATTCCAAAAAGTAAAGATTTTGAATTTGTTAGCAATAAAAAAAACACTTCAATAGAAGTGTTTAATATTATTTTACTGGACTAAAATACCAGTAGGTAGATGTTTTTTTATTCTCGATTTCCAAATATTCTGGAAATGCTTGCGGTAATAAATGTAATTCTTCCGATTTTTTCAAATCTGTTAGAATCTGACGCAAAGGATATCCTTTTTTACGGTCGTGAGGAAAATATCCTTTTTCAATTAAGAAAGGCATCATATCCTTAGTTTTTACACGTTCCAACTTATTTTCTGTTAAATAAGCCTGAATATCTTCGCTCATTTTTTTGACCACTTCGCGGTCTACTTTAATATATTCGTTTCTCTTCATATAATTTTACCAATTACCATTCATGTGCGTTAAAATCATAGGACCTTCAGAAGTAACCAAAACAGTATGTTCGTGTTGTGCAAAAACGCCAGGTGCATTTCCTATCATTGTCCAACCATCCGCTTGCTCAATTGCTTCGTAAGAATTTTCTGAAATAAAAGTTTCCAATGCAATAACTGAATTTTTACGGAATCGACGTTTATCATCAGGGTCTCTGAAATTCATCAAATCCAATGGTTCTTCGTGCAATGAACGCCCTACTCCATGACCAGTTAAATTCTCAATCACATGATAATGATGTTTTTTTGCTTCTTTCTCAATAATTCCACCAATATCAGCGATTTTAACTCCAGATTTTACAGCCGCAATTGCTTTTTGAAGCGCAGAAATAGATGCATCAACAATTTTTTGATAACCATTCACATCTTCTCCAACAACAATAGAACCTCCATTATCAGCCCAAAAACCACCTAATTCTCCAGAAACATCAATATTAATCACATCTCCGTCTTTCAAAATTTTATCGGCTCTTGGAATTCCGTGACAAATTTCTTCATTCACGCTTAAGCAAGTATAACCAGGAAATTGATACGTCTCGAAAGGAGCTGATTTGCAACCAAATTTGTGCATAATCTTCGCACCAAAATCGTCCAATTCTTTTGTTGAAATTCCAGGTTTTACATAATCTTTCATCTCTTTAAGAGTAACGGCTACAGCTTCGCTGACTTTTTTCATTCCGATTAACTCTTCTTCTGTCTCTATAATCATTGCTTAAATTCTATTGATTTCCTTTTCAGAAATCATTTGCAAATTTACGGGTATTTGTAACGATTATTTGCTTATTTTGATAGAAATTCGTGATTATTGTATGATAGATTATATTGTTGATTGATAAAGAAGTATATCAATCATAATGAAAACGACATTTCGCAATTTGAATTTCATCTTCTACAACACGATATATTAACCGATGTTCATGATCTATTCTTCTCGACCAAAATCCTGCATATTTATTTCAAAGCTTCTGGTTTCCCCAGACCATCAAAAGGATTTCGAGCAATACCTTTAATCAATTCATTGATCTTTTTCAATTTAGATTTATCTGTTTTTTGCCAATACAAATAATCTTCCCATGATTCATCAACAAAAACGATTTTCATCTATTCTTCAATTAACTCCTTTGTAAACGTTTTCTGAGTTTTTAATTTCTCAATTGCAGCATCCAAACGCTCTTCATTTTTGCGAGAAGAAAGCTCATGATTCGTAGCCATTAGCGAATTATACTCTTCTAATGACATAATAACAACACCAGAATTTTTTCCACGATTAATAATCAATGTTTCAAAATTATTCGTCACACGATCAAAATATTCTTTAATATCTTTTCTAAATTCAGAAATATTTGTTATCAACATATGTACAATATTTTGTACAAAAATAAGTATAATTAATTATAAATAAACTTGATTTATAAAGTTTTAGAAAATAAAAAAATCCGTCAAATGACGGATTTAAGGTTATATTTTTCTAACGATTAATCTGCATCATAGATTAATACTCGTTTTGCTAATTTATTTGGACCATTCAAAAACTCGATATGTTGTGGATGTTTTTGATACGTCTCAAATTGTTCCATCGTTTCGAAAGCTGCAAACAAAGAAAACGAATACGAAGCGTCGATAACATCTCTTTCGATATTTGCTGGTGTTCCAACATGAAAAAATACTGAAGGAGCAATTGGTTCTAAATCTTTCAAAGCTTGATGAAATGTATTCACTTCAGCTTCTGTAGCGTCATCTTTTAACCAAAATAGTACGTGGTGTGCTAACATAAAATTCTATTTTTAATATGCAATTTGCATTTTTACTTTCTTATTTTTTACTTTTTGACCGTTCAATTTTTTCAATAAGTCCGGAACTTTTTTACGGTTAATCGCAACATACGAAGTGGTATCTTTTACCTCAATAATTCCGACATCGTTTTTTTCTAAACCTCCTTTTTTGAACAAAAATCCAACAATATCAACTTTGTTTACTTTGTCTTTTTTTCCTGCAGAAATATAAATCGTTTGGTAAGGTGTACGTTCTGGAATCTTATATGTTCCACCTAAATTTTCGACAGGTAAATTTTCATTTACAAACGGAAAATGTTCTTCATTGCTAATAATTAAATACACAAAACCTTTCGCATTCATACGTGCTGTACGTCCATTTCTGTGAATAAAAGCGGCTTCTTTTGCAGGTAATTGATAATGAATAATCGAATCTACTTCTGGAATATCCAAACCACGCGCAGCCAAATCTGTTGTAATTAAAACTCGAACCGAATCATTTCTGAATTTCAGTAACGCACGTTCGCGTTCGTCTTGTTCCATTCCACCATGAAAACTTTCACGCGCAATTCCTTTTTCATGCAACAAATTACTAATACGGTCGACAGCATCACGGTGATTACAGAAAATCAACATGCGTTTGCTTCCAATTTTGCAAATCAAATTAAATAAAGTATCCAATTTTTCTTCTGAAATGGTGTTAACCACTTTCATATGTAAATCAGGCTTTACCTCGATTTGTTTTAGATAGCTCACAATTTTTTCGTCATTCAATCCAACAAATTCTGGAATATTTTCCATTTCTGTAGCAGAAGTCAAAATACGTTGTTTCAAACCAGAAAGTTGCTCTACAATAAAGCTCATATCTTCTTGAAAACCTAATTCTAACGCTTTATCAAACTCGTCTAAAATTAAAGTTTGAACAGTCGAAGGATCAAAATTTTCGTTACGCAAATGATACGCAATACGTCCTGGAGTCCCAATTAATACAGCTGGAGCTTCTAACAAAGTATTTTGCTCAACTTTTGTATTGTGACCTCCATAACAACACGTTACTTTATAATCAGACTTCATCGATTTGAAAACTGTTTCGATTTGTAAAGCTAACTCACGCGCAGGAACTAAAATTAAGGTTTGAACACCTTTTACATCTGGATTTAAATCTCTTAAAGTCGGAAATAAAAACGCCAATGTTTTACCAGATCCTGTTGGTGATAATAAAATTAAATCTCGTTGATTTTCGGACATTTTGAATGCTGAACGTTGCATTGCATTCATATCTTTGATGCCCAAATTTTTATAAAGTAAATCGATTTGCATGCTGCAAAAATAGTCTATTCTTTCGAATTAATCATTTTTTGAAGCTGTAGAAATCTTATAATCTTCCATAAATTCATCAAAAAGATTCATGATTTCGAAGTGATTTTTATCTAAAGTATTTGCGTCAAACGAAACAACAGCGCCATACATTTTATTCCAAAATCTCATACGTGCTTGTAAGAATTTCTGCGTTTCGTTATGGATAAAATCGTCTGCATCAATAATTTTTATATTAATGACACGTTGGCGAGGCAATTTCAGTTCTTCAATTTCTAAAATTTTTCCCCATTCAATATAATTCAAATGATCCGTAGGTTTGTAAACAATTCCTTTTTTATCAATCAATAAAATCAATTGTTTTTTCATCAATTTTTTGATTGAAACGATGATGAATAGTAAACTTGGAACAAATAAAACTCCGCTTAAAATTTTTGCAGTTTGCGGAGAATTAACTTGATTGGCGTTTAGAAATAAATAAATTGAACAAGCAAAAAATAAAAGACTACCGAATAATAATCCCCAATTGCTTGTTTGTTTTGCGTAAACTTTAACTGAATTCAATTGATTTTGTTTTTACAAAAATATAGATTTTAATCTTAATTAAAGGTTATAAAAAAGAGTCTCAAAAAACTGAGACTCTTATTAATTATCCAAAAATTTCTTGGTATTGTTTCTTGTATTTTTCTAAAATAATTTTACGTTTAAATTTTAACGTTGGCGTTAATTCTCCACCTTCTACGGTCATTTCATTTGGAATAATTGCAATCTTTTTGATTTGTTCCCAATGTCCAAAATGATTATTCAGTTGATTGATTTCTTCTTCTAATTTCTTTTTGACAACATCGCTTTTCTGAAATTCATCATGAGGAAGATTTACAATTTCAAGAGCATTTGACTGCGACCATTTTTTTAGATTTGTATAACTCGGAACCACAAAAGCTCCAGGAAACTTCTCACCTTCTCCAACAACCATCAATTGCTCGATGAATGGCGATTCTACCATTTTCATTTCGATTTGTTGTGGAACAATATATTTCCCTCCCGAAGTTTTGTACATTTCTTTTTTACGGTCAACAATTTTCAAGAATTTATTGTCTATCCATTCTCCAATATCACCCGTGTATAGCCAACCATCTTTGATTTCTTCGGCAGTTTTTTCTGGTAAATTATGATAACCCATCATCACAATATCACCTTTTACTAAAATTTCGCCATCATCAGCCAATTTTACTTCAACACCTTTCAACGGAGGTCCAACAGTTCCTATCTTTTTACCTCGACGAAAACAATTCACCGCAATTACTGGCGAAGCTTCTGTCAATCCATAACCTTCATAAATTGGAATTTCGGCAGCTAAAAATACGCGAACAATTCGTTGTTGAATCGCTGCACTTCCCGTTACAATGGCTTTTAATTCGCCACCAAGTCCTTCGTACCATTTGTGTAAAACTAATTTTCGGGCAATTGCTAATTTCAAATTATAAATTGTAGAACGCTGATCATCTTCTAACACAAACTCATCGCCAACTTTTACAGCCCAATCAAAAATAGATTTCTTAAAACCTGATAATTGAGCTCCCGTTTGCATGATTTTTTCATAAACTTTTTCAATCACACGAGGAACAGCCGTAATCATATGCGGTTTAATTTCTTTTAAATTATCGCCAATCTTCTCCATCGATTCTGCAAAATATATCGAAATCCCCATGTACACATACAAATACTGAATTGTTCGCTCATACGCATGACAAGCAGGAAGAAAGGTCAAAGCACGATCATAAGGATCAAGTGGTGTTGAATATTCGCAAGCCATAACATCTGCAATAATATTTTTGTGCGACAACATCACACCTTTCGGATTTCCCGTTGTTCCTGATGTATAGATTAAAAAAGCTAAATCTTCGTGCTTTACATTTGCGGCACGTTTGTCTATTTCTTCTTGTTGAATTGTTTTTCCTTTTTCGATTAAAACATTCCAACTTTCTGTATTTTCAAATTCATCAATCGAGTACAGTTGCTCTAATGAAGGCAATTTTGTTTTGAGTTGATTGATTCGCGTATACAAATCGAGATTACTTGTAAAACACAATTTTATAGCCGAATCGCTAAAAATATATTCGTAATCGCTGTCAGAAATATTCGGATAAATCGCTACCACAACAGCTCCGATTTGTTGTATCGCATAATCTATCATATTCCATTCGACACGATTTTCTGAGATTAATCCCACTTTTTCACCTGGTTGAACTCCACAAGCGATTAATCCTTTTGAGATTGCATCAACATGTTCTAAAAAAGTTGTGGTTTTCATTGGTTTCCATTCTCCATTTTGTTTGGATACAAACATGGATAAATCAGGAAACTTTTCCAGCTGACGTTTTGGTAAATCAAAAATTCTGGTTGCTTCCATAGCGTACTTATAGTTTTGTAATTTTGAAAAGAATTCGTCGAAAATAGCGTAAAATGATGAGTTTTTCAAAAATTTTATCTTCAACTTAAAAAGAATTATATTCGTCATAACTATTACAATTATGAAATATCTAATTTTATTTCTCTTATTATTTTACTCTTGCAGTTCTGATTTTAAAAAGTCTTATATAATTGGAGATATTAAATTATATGAATTACAATGTTCTGGACACTATTATTTAAGCACTGATAATTGTGATTGTAAACATTTACCAACTAATTATTTTATTCCAAAAGGAGAAAATGATTCATTTTTTGAATTATTCTTAAGAGAGAATAATGGTAAACTTCAAGTTAATTCACTTTATAATGAATTTGAAACTCATGGAAATAGCTAAGAGAAAGTAGATTTTATTATATATACCGATAACGCTTCTTTTATGGATAGTATTGAAAAAGTAGATTATACTGTGATTCGTGGTTATACTAACGAAAGAATGAATCCATAAAAAAATCCCTCAACTCATTATGAATTGAGGGATTTTTTTATTTATAAATTTCTTCGAATTCTTTCTGATATTTCTTTAGAATAACTTTACGTTTTAATTTCAAAGTTGGAGTTAATTCTTCACCTTCAATCGTAAATTCATGCGCTAAAATTGCTGGTTTCTTAATCTGTTCCCAATTTCCAAAAAACTGATTTGCTTTACGAACTTCTTGATTAATTACTTTATGAACTTCTGTAGATGCTATGAATTCATCGCGAGAAAGATTACTAATTTCAGGTGCATTTTCTTTTGCCCATTCTTTCAGATTTGCATAATTCGGAACAATAAAAGCTGACGCAAATTTTTGCGCATCACCTACAACCATTGCTTGCTCAATAAAATTTGATTCGACAAGTTTTGTTTCAATTGGTTGAGGAACAACATATTTTCCACCAGAAATTTTGAACATTTCCTTTTTACGATCAATGATTTTCAAGAAATGACCTTCTCCTTCCTCCCAAACTCCAATATCACCTGTGTGCAACCATCCATCAATAATGACCTCATCGGTCGCTTTTTGATTTTTATAATAGCCCATCATCACATTAGGACCTTGAACCAAAATTTCTCCATCTTCGGCTAATTTTACCTTAACATCTTTTATTGGTGAACCCACAGTCCCTATTCGAACACCTAATTTATGCGGATTATTTACAGTGATTAAAGGCGAAGTTTCCGTCATTCCATATCCTTCAAAAAATGGTAATCCAGCCGCCATAAAAACACGCGCAATTTTACCTTGCAACGAAGCACTTCCCGAAATAATATATTTGAAATTACCTCCTAACGCTTCATAAAATTTATTCAAAACTAATTTTCGAGCTAAAGCTAACTTCACATTATACACCAAAGATCGTTTCTTCGCATCAGGTTCATATTGAGAAGCAATATTAATCGCCCAATCAAAAACTTTTCGTTTTTTTCCTGTTAAAGCGCTACCTGTTTTTAGGATTTTCTCATAAACTTTTTCCATTACACGAGGTACAGCAGTCATGATATGAGGTTTTACTTCATTGATATTATCACCAATTTTTTCAAAACCTTCGGCGAAATAAACCGTTACACCAATATATAAATAAGTATAAATTACAGTTCTTTCGTATGTATGACAAGGCGGTAAAAAAGTCAAACCTCTTGTTCCTTCTTCTAACACTACAATTTCTTTTGCCGCAATAAAATTCGAAACCAAATTATTATGAGATAACATTACACCTTTCGGTTTTCCTGTTGTACCAGACGTATAAATTAAAGTTGCTAAATCTGAATTTCGGACAATTGAACTAAGGTTATTTACATATTCGTCTGTAATATCTTTTCCAATTTCTTTTAATTCTGACCAATTTCGAGAATCTGGGAACTCATTAATAGCAAAAACGTATTCTAAACTATAAATTGTGCCAAACATTTTATTGATACGTTCATACAAATTTTTTGTACTTACAATACACAATTGTATTTCTGCATCATTGAAAATAAATTGATATTCAAAATCTGTAATATTTGGATAAATCGCTACTACAACAGCACCAATTTGCTGAATTGCAAAATCAATTACATGCCATTCATAGCGGCTTTCACATACAAGTCCTACTCGATCGCCAGGTTTAACTCCCAAAGCCAATAAACCTTTAGAGATTTCTCTTGTTTGCGCAATAAATTCGGATGGTTTTGTAAACTTCCATTCGCCATCTATTTTACTTGCAAACATATTATGATTGGGATAAAGTTCTTGTTGACGATAAGCTAAGTCAAAAATTCGTGTAGGATTATTCATTTTTTAAATACTAAACTTTATAAAAAAGAGTGCAAATTTGGTGCAAAATTTTCATAAATCAGTTTTATTTCATGAAAAAAGCAAGATTAATAAAAATCTTGCTTCATTATTTTTCTAAAAAATTGATGTTTTTATTGATAAATCCCGTCAATTTCTTTTTTATATTTTTCTGAAATGATTTTACGTTTCATTTTCAAAGTTGGCGTTAATTCTCCCGCTTCAATTGTGAATTCATAAGGCAATAAATGGAACTTTTTAATCTTTTCCCAATTTCCAAAATTGACATTTAATTTATTGATTTCATTTCCTATCAATTCATAAATTTTTGGATGCGTTAAAAATTCTTCACGAGGTAAATTAATCAATGAAGATTCATTTGTTTTTGCCCAATCAATGCAGTTATCATATGAAGGAATAACCAAAGCAGCTGGGAATTTTCGTCCTTCTCCCACAACCATAATTTGTTCGACATAATTAGATTCTGAAAGAATTTTCTCAATTTGTTGCGGAACAACATATTTTCCTCCAGAAGTTTTGAACATTTCTTTTTTACGATCGATAATTTTTAAGAATTTATTATCAACCCATTCGCCAATATCGCCCGTATACAACCAACCATCTTTCAAAACTTCAGCAGTTGCTACTGGATTTTTATAATATCCTTGCATGATATTTTTCCCTTTTGCTAAGATTTCTCCGTCTTCAGCTAATTTAATTTCAATATCAATCAAAGGAATCCCTACAGTTCCAATTTTCATTCCACGTTTGATACAATTTACAGATAAACAAGGCCCAGCTTCTGTTAAACCATAACCTTCGTAAATTGGAATTCCGGCAGCTAAATACAATTTCAATAAACGAGTTTGTAAAGTTGCACTTCCCGAAGCAATTCCTTTTACATTACCACCAAGCGCTGCTTTCCATTTCGAAAAAATTAATTTTCGAGCAATGTTTAATTGAAATTTATACCAAGCAGAAAGCTTCGATTCGTCTAAATCATACTGCTCTCCTAACGAAATTGCCCAAAAGAATAAAGCTCTTTTAACTCCTGTTAATTGTTCACCAGTCGCCATAATTTTATCGTAAACTTTCTCTAAAACACGTGGAACAGCCGAAAAAATATGCGGTTGAACTTCTTTCATATCTTGCCCAATCGAATCCATTGATTGCGCAAAATAAATTGGTAAGCCCATTTTAATGTACACATATTGAAAAACGCGTTCATACGCATGACAAGCAGGTAAAAAAGACAACGCTTTATCATACGCTTTTACAGGAAAAGAATATTCGGAACTATTAACATCAGCCAATAAATTTTCGTGAGAAAGCATCACACCTTTCGGATTTCCAGTTGTTCCAGAAGTATAAATAAGAGTTGCTAAATCAGTTGGTTTTACATTATCCATATTTGTTTGTAAAACCTCATCAGAAATAGAAATACCTTTCGAAATTAACTCAATCCAATTTGGAGTATGCGGATAAGTATTAAATGTATAAACTTGTTCAAGATTTGGAATACGATCTTTGATTCCTAATAATCGTTGATACAACGCGTCATTGCTCACAAAACAAAGTTTGATTTCGGCATCATTTAGAATAAATTCGTAATCATTGTCCGAAATATTGGGATAAATTGCCACAACGACAGCTCCAATTTGCTGAATTGCAAAATCTACTAAATTCCATTCCAAACGATTTTCGCTAATCAACGCAACTTTATCATTTGGTTGAACGCCATTTGCAATCAAACCTTTCGAAATATTATTTACTCGATTGATAAAATCTGTTGTCGAAATTCCCTTCCATTCTCCTTTTTCTTTGTAATTAAAAATAGAAATGTTAGGTGTATTTTTTTCTTGAAATCGAGGTAAATCGAATACTCTTTGTGGTTGTTTCATATTCTTGAAATAAGGATACAAATTTCTGCTAATTCTTTCTACTTTAGAAATTATTTGTTCATTCTTTTCTCAAAAAAATTAAGTTTATTATCAATAAAAATCATTTTACTTTTTTGCAATAATTATACTATACTCTCTTTCAACTTTTTCGCCAGCTTTGCTAATTACACTTTCCGAAAATGTTTTTGTATCTTCAATCGAAAATTTAGCAGATTTCAATAGTTTTATCACTTCATCTTCTGTGTACAAATTGAAGCCAAATTGAGTAAAAGGCAATGTTTCCATAAATTCTTTTTTAGCAAAAGTAAGCGCAAATTTCCCGTTGAATTTCAAGACTCTATAAATTTCACTCAAGAAAAGTTTAGGATTTTTCCAAAAATAGATTGTATTCACCGTAAAAATTTTATCAAATCGTTTTTCATAAAAATGAATTCTTTCATCCATAATTATTTCAAACCTAATATTTGAATTCAAATAATCAGAATTGTTCATAATAGCACTATTTTTCATGACTTGTGAAAGTTCTAAACCAATATATTCTAAACCTTTTGCTTGATTCAATACATAAGGTAAGTGCTTACAATTTCCATGACCTAACTCTAAAATTTGTTCTTGATTTTGTAATTGTAAATGATCTATTGTCGTTTTCGTCATGCCAAAATTACTTTCACTCATTTGCTCACCAACTTCAATCCCCTCGTCTCCATTTGGACAACTCAATTGTTCCGCAAGGATTTGTAAATCAATATTATTTTTCATTAAATTCATTTATATAGAATAATTCTAAATTAATAAATATTAATCATTATACGCGTGATTTTAATCATTTAAAAATTACATCTTACCTTTGAAAAATAGTAAAATAGATGAAGGATATTATACGAACTGAAGACGAAGATGATTTCAAACTGTTTTGTTTGGAATCTGTAGCAGATATTGAAGAGCAAAATGATTCGCAATTATTGGAATTTTTGGAACATTTGGCGCGAGAATTTCAAATTACAAATGTTTATAAAACGACCGATAGCTTTGAAGGTTTCGAGGAAAGTTTGACCAATCTTCTTTATCATGATAAATATTTTAGAGATTATAAAATCATTTATTTAGTTTTTGAAGGCGAAGGAAATCAAATTCAAATTGATGATTATTACTATAGTTTGGAAGAAGTAGCAGAAATTTTTCAAGGAAAATTAACTGATAAAATTGTTCATTTTGCGAATACAATGAATTTAGATTTGGAAGACGAAAGTTTTCAATATTTTATTGATGTGACAGGCGCAAAAGCCTTATCAGGATACGTAAACCCTTCTCCAATTTTGAGTACAATTTTAGATCAATATTATTTTTGTTTAGCAAAAGAAATTGATGACGAAGAAGAGCTTGTACATGCATTGTTTGATAAACACGCCAATATATGCCTGAAATTAGGATTTAGATTGTATCATTAATAAGATTTAACAATAAGCTAAAACACTTCTCAGAAATAATCTATTCATTTACAAAAATAATAAAATGGATAGACGTAAATTTCTTAGAGGATCGGCATTAATTTCTACAGGCTTAATTCTAAATCCTTTCGATTTATTTGCTCAAAATAAAATCAAACCTAATCTTTCTACAAATTCTGCAAAGAATATTATTTTTATGATAAGTGATGGAATGAGTTCCGGAACTCTTGCTATGGCTAATTTGTACAACATACAATTGCATGGAAAAAATGGTAATTGGATAAATCTTTATGAAGAAAATAAAGTAAAAAGAGCTTTAATGGACACCGCTTCTGCAAGTTCTATTGTTACCGATTCAGCTGCTGCAAGTTCAGCTTTTGGAGGTGGAATTCGTGTGAAAAATGGCGTATTAAATATTAGCACGAATGGAGAACATCATGTTCCGATTTGGCAAAAGTTCAAAAAAGCGGGTAAAAGAACAGGGTGTGTGACTACAGTTACTATTACTCATGCCACTCCAGCTGGTTTTTGTATAAATTCTGCAAGTAGAAATGCAGAACCAGAGATAGCTGAAAAATATGCCGAAATTGGCATTGATGTTTTATTAGGTGGTGGTGATGAGTTTTTTAATTCATCCAAAAGAGAAGACAAGAAAGATTTGTATGCTATTTATAAAAATAAAGGCTATCAAATTGCGAAAACAAAGGAGGAATTAGGAAAATCTCAAAACAATAAATCTCTATTAGGTATTTTCAATACTGGAGCAATTCCTTACGCAATCGATCATAAAAATCTCTCAAAAAATAAATCTATTCCTACACTTGCCGAAATGACTAAGGTTGCGATTGATAATTTGAAAGATCATCAAAATGGTTTTGTATTGCAAGTAGAAGCTGGAAAAGTGGATTGGGCGGCACATGCAAATGATGTTGCAGGATTAATAAATGATCAAATTGCATTTGATGAAACAATCAAAACTGTAATGGATTTTGCTGAAAAGGATGGAAATACGTTAGTTATCATCACAACTGATCACGGAAATGCAAATCCAGGAACTATTTATGGAGCTGATGTAAACAAAAAATTTGAAAGTATTGTTAATTATAAATATACCAACGAACATATTTTGAATGAAATTCACGAAGATTTTAATATACAAGAAATCAAAGATTGGATTGTCGAAACAAATGGTTTTAGTTTAACTGATGATGAAGCAAAACATATGTTAGATTTTTACAAAGGTTTGGATAAAGAAGAAGGATTATATAATTTCAAAAAGCTTCCGTTCAAATTTTTCTCTGAAATTCAGAAAAAACACAACAATGTAGGTTGGATAAGTATGGATCACTGGGGCGATTATGTAGAATTAGCTATGTATGGACCAGGAAGTGATTTGTTGAAGCCATTTGTAAAAAATACAGATCTTCATCAACTTATGTTACAAGCAACGAACGTAAATGTATAGTAAACAAAAACCTCTCAAGTTGAGAGGTTTTATGTTTTATTCTTAAACTATATTTTACATCGAATGCGCTTTATTTCCTTCGAAATGAATCATCCAAGGTGTTCCAAATTGATCAATAAAAGACGCATAAAGCTCAGCAAAAAACTGCTCAGCCAAAGGCATTTCTAACGATTTTGCATTTACCGAAAGACGATCATATAATTGATGCGCTTCTGCGGGATTATCAACATCAAGCATAATGTAATTATTATTTCCAGCTTTGTATTGATGTCCAAATTCTTCAATAATATCAGAACCCATTAACATTGTTGTTTCATTAATAAACAATGCCACATGCGAAACTTTATCCTTTGCACTTTCTGGAATCTGAAATTCTGGATTTGGCGGCATATCTACCATTTTATACATCCCAATATTTTGCGTTTCAAAAACAGTTTCATAAAACTGAAATGCCTTTTCGCAATCTCCGTTAAAATTTAAGTAAGCGTGTACTTTAGCCATAATATAGTGTTTTTTTGTGATTATTTTTTTAATATAATGGTTGACCATTTTCATCGGTTGTTAAAACCTCTGTCATATAATTCAAAAATGGTTGAAGAACCTGAATTGATTTCGCCACTTTCTGCGGAAAATCTTTTGCTAAAACTTCTTCATCCGTGAAATTCTTGATAAATAAATATTGCTTTTTACGCAACAATTCAATTCGCTCATGATCTTTCGAAAAACCTTTTGGAGCAGATTTCACTTCTTCTCCTTGCATTTCTCCAAACTCATTCATAATTGTTTTGGATTGAAGAATCTTCGCTAATTCATCCGAAACTTCAATATCTTTTCTAATACGAAGCAAATCATCGCGCTCTGGTCCCCAAAAACCAACACCTATAAAATTATGATTCGGTTGAATATGGAAATAATACCCACCTCTATTAAGTGGCTTTTTGCGACCTGTTTGCGCAGAAAAATGAGTTTTATAAGGAGTTTTATCATGAGAAAAACGAACATCTCTATAAATTCTATAAATTTTAAGCGGTTCTAATTCTTCCTTTTTACTTAATTCTTGGTAAATCACATTGAAAATTGAATCTGCTTCAGCTTTCGCTGTATCAAATTCAACTTTATGTTCTGTAAACCATTCGCGGTTATTATTTTTTTCTAATTTTTTTAAAAATTTATCGATTTGTGACATGATTTATTTTTTTCGATTAAGTAGTACTTTTTCATAATTTTCTATCCATTGTTGTGGCGTAATTTTTTGCGCTAATTCTCCGATTAATTCAAACGGAATATCCTCTACTTTTTTGAAACGAATACAACTTTTTCCCATATCTAATTTACGTTTTGAGTATTTTGGATATTCATCAACAAACCAATTCAGCAATTTATTGTCCATATAAATTCCCATGTGATATAACGCAATGAAATTCTTTTGAGAAGCAATATTGATAAACGGCAACGGTGATTTCGGATCGCAATGATAACCATTCGGATAAAGTGAAAACGGTACAACAAACCCAAGATGACCATAGCTCAACTGCAACTCGAAACCAGTGGGTAATTTATCTGCCAAAATTTTAATTAATTTCTCAACAGCTTCTTTTCTTTCTACTGGAATTGACGTTAAATATTCTTCTAAATTTGCGACTTCATATTGCATTATTTTCGATATTTATCATTCAAACCTTTTCCTTCTAAAATCATAGGTTTTATTTTTTCGATGCGAGAAATTTTCGTTTTCTCTTGTTTTGCTTCATCAATATATTCGATGTATTCTTTTTGTCTTCCTGAAGTTAAAGCTTTAAATGAAGTAAATAATTTATTGTTTTGATTTAGAGTTTCTTTCAAAATCCCATCAACTTCTTTTGGTACAGATTTTTGAGGTTTTATTTCCTTTCCGTCTTTCACCAATTGAATCGCTTCTAAGACATATTCTCTTACTTTTTCGACATCAATTTCATCGGCAGAATTAAATCTCCATTGACGCAAAGCTTTCGTTTTTTCTTCATTCGCATTCACCAAAACTTTATATTGATCTTTCAAGAAAACGCCATTGTGAAACCACAACGCAAAATGATTTTTGAAACCACTAAATGCCAACACATTTTTCTTGTTAAACGTATAAATATCTCCACCCCATTTAAACTCTTTTACAAGTTCCGTTTCATTTACAACTTGTTGAATTTTCTCATTCGCTTCTGCCCAATTACCATTGTATTTCGTCCATTCTTCAGCTTTCTGATCTTTCATCAAACTAACTTTATACAACACAATTTCTCTCAATAATTTCTTCGGTAAAACTTTATCCAAAGGAAGTTGTATTGTACCTTTTGATGTTTTATAATCGGTTAAATCATTTTTAAAATGTTCGATTGTTTCTGCTCCAGGATAAATCCCTACATGATTTTTGAACATCGCAAAATGAATCACATTTCCATTCAAACGAAATGTTGGCATTTTATAATTAATCGTTTCCATTGCTCTTGGTACAGCTTCATGAATAATTTTTCTTACGTTTTCTAAAATCTCCTGTTTAGCTTGATCAAACCCAAGAATATATTCATCAATAGTTGTGAAATTATCTGTCATCATAATTAATCTTCGCAAATCTCTTTCAGTTTGCGCAGTGCATTTATCCACATTTCTCTGACTTGAGTTTCTGGAAAAACCTGATCATCTATCTCCACCGAACAGGTTAATCGTGTGTGACCTTCTACATCTTCCATTTTATAGGTTTCTTCTGTATTTTTCCACGCATCAATTTCTGGTCCATCAAAAATTTCTTGACCTTCTTCATTCAGCTTTCCTATATGACGCATTTTGATTGATTTTCCAATAATATTTTCATCTATTGTAGCAATCATCGCTGCCGAACCTTTCTCGGTATCATAAGTGAAATAAACATGAGAACCTTCGGACCAATCTCCTTTAAAATCTGAAGTTTCACTAAACGATTTCGTCCAAATTTTATACGAATCTGGCGCAATCATTACTTTATGCACATGTTTAGGCTGCGCATAAATTACTTCTGTAAACGATACTTTTTTCATATTTTAAGCATTTGCTAATCCAAAAACAGCTCCAGCAGGATCTTCTACAATTGCAAATTGAAGATTTCCTTCTTTATTTTTAATCTCATGAATAGATTTCCCTCCCATTTCCAACGCTTTTTGTAAACTTTCCGCAACATTTTCTACACTAATGTACATAATCCATTGAGAAGGAATTCCTTTATTCATACCACGTTTCGTACAAACTCCACCAGCCGCATTTTCTGGAGAAGACATCATTGCATAATCATTGTATTCTTCTTCGCCATCTTTCATCGCAACATTTTTGACTTCCCAACCAATCACTTCTTTGTAAAAATCTTTTAATTCAGTCGAATTTTCAACAGTTAAATCAGCCCAAACCATTTGACCAATTTTCGATTTATTTTCTTCCATCTTCTACTATTTTTATCGATTTGATTCAACATAATTTTTGAAACTATTCAAAATAGCTTGCCAACCTTGTTGTTGCATTTCAGTAGGATTTTGACTTTCTGGTTCAAATTTTTCTGTGATTTTGGTTAAATTATTTTCTTCATGAAAATTAATTTCAACCTTACGACCATCTGCGATGTAATAACGAATAAATTTATTTGGAATGATTTCATCATATTTAGCTTCAAATTCGAATTGAAAACTGCCATCTTTCGCAGCCATCGTACTCTTTAATTTTCCACCAACTTGCAAATCATTTTCTGCTTTCGGACAATGCCAATCATCAGAAGCTTGATTCCATTTTACAATATCTTCAGGAGAATTAAAAGCTTTCCAAACTTGATCTATTGGAGCATTTATTATTGTTTCGATTGTGATCATACGTATGTCTTTTGTTCATTTTTAAGGTTTCATAAAATCAAAAGCACCTTTGCGCAAATTAATTCCATATTCGAGATAAGCTTTCAAACAAGCCAAGAAATTAGCCCAACCTTCTGTTTGTCCCATCAATTGCTTAATTCCAGCTTCATCATCATTCATTTCATGTTCAATGACTTTGACAATTGTCGAATCATTTTCTCCTTTTTCAAGAAAAATTTCCACCAACATATCATCAACACCGCCACTCCAATCAAACGAAATGTATTCATCTTGTTTTAAATCGCCTCCCATTACAGGAAAAATATCATCAAACTCAGGGAATTTCCATTCAACAATTTTTCCAGTTTCGATAGCACCCGTAGAAGAAGCGATAAAATATTGATTCATCTTATTTGGATTAACAATCGCATCAAAAACTTCATTTTTAGGTTTCTGAATTTGAATTGTTGCTTTTGCAGTTAACTTCATTTCAATTGATTTTGGCTAACTAATTTAGTCAAAAAAAGTGTTCGAATTTTCAAATTCATAAAAAATAATTAAAACTTTATCGATATTGAAATCATTTGTAGAAAATAATTCGATTTATAAGTGTAAAATTTAAAAGTTTTTTACATTTATAGTATTGTAAAATTGATAAACACGTGAAAAAATTTACTCAAAAAGCAACTCTACTTAGTCTTATTTTGATGAGTGGAATTAGCTATGCGCAAGTTGCAAAAGCAGATTCTGCCTATGTTAGAGAGCATTATGAAAAGACCGAACAATTGATTCCGATGCGAGATGGAACGAAATTGTTCACGGCTATTTATACGCCAAAAGATCAAACCAAAAAATATCCTGTTTTACTTAATCGAACACCTTATACCGTAGCGCCTTATGGAGCAAATGAGTATAAAAAATCGCTTGGAAATTTCCCTGCAGAAATGCGCGAAGGTTTTATTTTCGTGTACCAAGATGTGAGAGGAAAATGGATGAGCGAGGGTGAATTTGAAGATGTACGACCTGTTAATAAAACGAAAAATAAAAAAGCGATTGACGAAAGTACAGATACGTACGACACATTGGAATGGTTGGCAAAAAACATGAAAAATTACAACCAAAAAGCTGGAATCTATGGAATTTCTTATCCTGGTTTTTATTCAACAATGAGTTTAGTTAATTCGCATCCAACCTTGAAAGCTGTTTCGCCACAAGCACCAGTTACGAATTGGTTTTTAGGCGACGATTTTCATCACAATGGTGTATTATTTCTGAATGATTCTTTCAAATTTATGTCGTCATTTGGTGTAAAACGTCCGCAACCAATTACGCCAGATAAAGGTCCAAAATCATTAGAATATCCAATCAAAGATAATTACCGTTTTTATTTAGAAGGTGGATCTGTAAAGGAATTGAAGGATAAATATTTTCAAGATAATATCAAATTCTACAATGATTTGTTTGCACATCCTGATTATGATCAATTTTGGCAAGATAGAAATCCTTTGCCACATCTTACCAATGTGAAACCTGCTGTGATGACGGTTGGTGGTTTCTTTGACGCAGAGGATGTTTATGGTGCTTTTGAAACTTATAAAGCAATTGAAAAGCAAAATCCGAATGCGACAAATATTTTGGTCGCTGGACCATGGTTTCATGGTGGTTGGGTTCGCTCTAAAGCCGATACGTTTGGCGATATGCAGTTTGGAACGCCAACAGGTGAATATTATCAGCAACAAATTGAATTACCTTTTTTCAATTATTATTTAAAAGATAAAGGAAATTTCAAACCGACAGAAGCGCAAATCTTTATCACAGGTTCTAACGAATGGAAACAGTTTGATACTTGGCCACCAAAGAATGTGACAACTCAGAAAATGTATTTGCAAGCCAACGGAAAAATATCTTTTCAACAGACTAATAATACAAGTTTTGATGAATATGTAGCAGATCCAAATAATCCTGTTCCATATCAAGGTGGTGTTTTAGAAAGTCGTCCACGAGAATATATGGTCGATGATCAACGATTTGCGTCAACTCGTCCTGATGTTATGGTTTATCAAACCGATATTTTAACGGAAGATATGACAATCACAGGTCCAATTATAAATCATTTATTTGTTTCATCAACAGGAACAGATGCTGATTATGTAGTAAAATTGATTGATGTTTTTCCTGAAGATACACCAAAATATAATGGGAAATTGATGGCTGGATATCAAAATTTGATTCGTGCCGAAATTATGCGAGGAAAATACCGCAATAGTTTTGAAAAACCCGAAGCAATGGTTCCTAATCTGAAAACAAATGTAACGTATTCTATGCCAGATGTTGGACATACTTTCAAGAAAGGACATCGTATTATGATTCAAGTTCAAAATACATGGTTTCCTTTAGCAGACCGCAATCCGCAACAATTTATGAATGTTTATGAAGCAACCGCGAAAGATTTCTTGAAACAAACACAACGAATTTATCACGATTCTTACATCGAAATTCCAGTTTTGAAATAACAAAAAATCCAACAAGTAATTTGTTGGATTTTCTATTTTGATTCTATCAATTTATTCAACTAAAACTGCAGAAATCAACACTTTTTCGAAACTAAATGAAACACTAATCGGACAGGTTTCTTCTGCCTCTTTTGCTATTTTCTGAAATTCTTCATCTGTAATCGAAGGAATACTTGCTGTTAAACTTAATTCTGATCGAACAACTTTTCCTCCTTCAAAAACAATTTTACAATCGGTTTCTAATTTTTCTGCTGTATAACCTGCGTCTCCAAGTAATGCAGAAGTTTTCATTGTAAAACAACCTGCATGAGCCGCTGCCAGAAGTTCTTCTGGGTTTGTTCCTACTCCTTCTTCAAATCGACTTTTGAACGAATATTGCGTATTATCTAATACTGTACTTTGTGTGGTTAATGTTCCTGATCCTTCTGTAACCGAACCATTCCAAACTGCTTTTGCACTTCTTTTCATTTTGAATATTTTTTAGATTGAATTTTATTAAAGTTAAAGATTATGAAATCATAAGAAGAATTAATTCTCAACTTTAAGAATAATTTTAACGAAAAAAGTTCAGATAAAAAATATCTGAACTTTTACTAAAAAAACTACTAACCACCCTTTACTATGAATTGTATTAGGTTATTCAAATTTACTAAGAAACTAATATTTATAAAATTGAAAATCAATTTCTAATCTAATTTTAATTTTAGAAAATCTTTATAACGTAACTTTTCCTATCTTTCCTTTATTCCCAACCAAAATCACATATTTCTTATCTGGCGAAACTGTACACGTATTGTAACTATCTTGTGTAATAGTTGTCCAATTATGTCCTCCATCTGCTGAATAATCCACTCCAGAATATCCACAAACCAAGACTTTATCTTTTGAAATAATTGTTACGCCAGATTTATATCCTGTTGGATATTTCCATGAATCTTGAAAAGCAATTTTACCATTTGTCAACTTAAATTTATAGAAATTATAGCTCGAATCTTCTGGTTTTGTAAAATCTCCACCAACCAAATATCCTACATTATTTGTTGCGTCATAAGCCATTCCATTAATTCCAGAAGTAGAACTTTTTGTTTTCTCTAACGCATACATTTGACCACCTTTTGGCGTATAATAGTATAAATTCGATAGCTCTCCTCCTGTCACAATCAAGGTTTGCTTTGCATCTACATACAAATTACTTCCACTTGAAGCAAAAAAAGCTTCTTTCGGATTTTTTAAACGCAAAGGTTGACCATGAAGCGATTTTGCAACTTCCCATTTTGTCGGATCAGTAATCGAAGACGTTAATACAAATGGTTTATCTGGCGACATTGGATCGCCCAAGACAATAATCTTTTTCGAAGTTTTATCCACATAAATTGCATCTAAAAAAATACCTTTTTCATTATTTTCATACACTTTATTCCATGATTTTCCGCCATCTTTCGTTTGCAAAACATAAGCAGGAGAATCAATTCCTAAAGCTAAATAGTTATCTTTTCCTAAAACTTCTACATCTCTAAAATCTCTATTTTCAACAACTTTCGGGTTAATCCAACTAAATGTTTTACCACCATCTATCGTTTTACCAATTGTATTTTTTGAGCCAGAAACAATAAACGTTTTTGCATCCTGAAAAGCCAAACCTCGGTAACTAACAGACGAATTTTCCTCATTAATCACTTGATAGGTTTGCGCAAAAGACAAACTCGATAACAATAGGACGAAATATTTCATTTTTTTATAAATTTTAGATTCTACATTTTATATAAAACTATTTTATCTCGGCGAATCAACCAAATATTTTTTAAGTTTGTGTTTTACATCAAATAAAATGAAACGATATACATTCTCAACATTACTTCTAAGTCTTACTTTAACATGTTTTAATCCAATTAATCAAACTGTTTATGGACAAAATATGTCAAAAAATAGTTCGAGAAGTTTACAGATTAATGAAAAAACATTAAACGATATTCTTGAGAGAAATAAAGCTTTTTACAAAGAAGGAAAAGTTGCCGATTATATTCCAGAATTAGGAAAAATGCAAGCGGATAAAATTGCTTTTTCTGTAGTTAATGAAAATGGTAAAGTGATAAATGTTGGCGATATCAATCAAAAATTTACAATTCAAAGTATTTCTAAAATCATTGCGTTGATGATTGCTATTACAGAAAAAGGGGAGAAAAATGTATTTTCTAAAATGGGTTATTTCGGAACAGATAAACCATTTAATCATTACGCAAACCTTGAAACGACAGGAAAACCTCTGAATCCAATGATGAATGCTGGTGCGATTTTAACAACTTCTATGATTGATGGTGAAGGTGAAATTCCTTTCAAAAAAATCCTTGAAATGGTTCGCTACATCACCAAAAATAATTCGATAGATTATAGCAAATCCGTTTATAATTCTGAAAAAGAAACGGGACACAAAAATCGTGGAATGTTTTATTTGATGAAAAATAATGGCTTGATTGAAGGTGATGAAGAAAAGTTGAACAACTATTTCAAACAATGTTCTATCGAAGTAACTGCCGAAGATTTAGCTAAAATTGGTTATTTCTTTGCGCATCAATGCACACGTTTTGATGGTGATGCAACGTATAAAAATCCAGAAATCTCACAGTTAATTCAATCTCAAATGTTGACTGCTGGAATGTATGAATTTAGTGGCAAATATTCACGCACCGTTGGTTTACCAAGTAAATCTGGCGTTGGTGGCGGAATTACCGTTTCCGTTCCAAACAAAATTGGTATCGGCGTTTTCAGTCCTGCACTTGACGAACATGGGAATTCCGCAGCTGGATATCATATGATTTTGGATTTGGTAAAGCAATACAATTTAAGCTTATTTCAATAATTTCTTATGTTCGATTTTAGATTAAAAGTTTTTGATACGGTTGCTAAACGATTGAATTTCACGAAAGCAGCAAACGAATTAAACATAACACAACCAGCTGTTACAAAACACATTAAAGAAATTGAATTAAATCTTAACATTAAGTTATTTGAACGAAATGGGACGAAAATAAAATTGACCAAAGCTGGTGAAATTCTATTAAAATATACAGAAGAAATTTTTTCTGTTTATCAAAAAATGGAATTTGAAATTGGGCAATTACAAGAAAAACAAAAAGGAATTTTACGTTTGGGTGCAAGTACGACAATTGCGCAATATGTATTACCTCCTATTTTGGCAGAATTTCGAAAAAGATTTCCTGAAATTCAATTGAGTTTGGTGATTCAAAATTCGGAAAGAATTGAAGAATTATTAGGAAATCATAAAATCGATGTCGGTTTAATTGAAGCTCAAATCAAAAATAGAACGTTTCATTATTTTCCGTTTATGAAAGATGAAATTGTGTTAGTTTCTCGTCAAAATCATTCTATTTTTACCAAAAATAATATCAAATTAGATGATTTAAAGAACATTCCGTTGGTTTTTCGGGAACCTGGTTCTGGAACTTTAGAAACCATTGATTTAGCTTTAAAATCGAAAAATATAAAGCTAAATGAACTCAATATCGAAATTCAATTGGGAAGTACAGAAAGTATAAAATCGTATGTGTTACATTCTGATGCTTTAGCGTTTTTATCAATTCAATCTATTTTACAAGAACTTAAAAATCAAACTTTAACTATTATTGACATTAAAAACCTTGTGATAGAACGTAATTTCAATTTTATCATTCCAGAAGGTGATCAATCTAAATTGGTGAATTTGTTTATTAATTTTTGCAATAGTTATAACTTAAAGTAATAATAGATTACTTTTTATCATTTCTTTTTGAATAATAAGTACAAGAAATTTGTACCATAAAATTATTCAAATCATGAAAATTATACATTCAGAAAAAGGCTTATTTCAACAATTCACTACACAAAAAGTTATCTTTTTAATTTGTGCATTTCTATGTTTAATGCCTTTTATAAGCTCTCCTATCGCATTAGTTTTAGGATTTGTTGTTGCGCAAATATTTGGAAATCCATACGAAGTACAATCACGAAAAGTATCAAACACTTTACTGAAAGTTGCTGTGGTAGGTTTAGGATTCGGAATGAATATTTTTTCGGCTATACAAGCAGGAAAAGAAGGAATTGTATTCACCGTTGTAAGTATTTCTACGTTGATGATTTTAGGATTTTTATTTACCAAACTCTTCAAAATTGAAAAAGCTACAGGCTACCTAATTTCCGCTGGAACAGCAATTTGCGGAGGAAGTGCAATCGCTGCAATCGCGCCAATTACAAAAGCAAAACCCAATCAAATTTCGGTTGCTTTAGCAGTAGTTTTCACATTAAACTCAATTGCATTATTGATTTTCCCACCGCTTGGACATTTATTCAACTTATCTCAACACGAATTCGGTTTGTGGTGCGCCATCGCCATTCACGATACAAGTTCAGTCGTTGGAGCAGCAAATAAATACGGAGAAGAAGCTTTACAAGTCGCTACAACAGTAAAATTAGCACGTGCACTTTGGATTATTCCATTGTCGTTTTTAACCTTATTGTTTTTCAAAAACACCACATCAAAAATTAATATTCCGTGGTTTATTGGATTGTTTTTAATTGCCATTTGTGTGAATACCTATATACCTTTTGTTCATCAATTTAGCCCAATTATTATCGATTTATCAAAAGCTGCACTTACGCTTACATTATTCTTAATCGGAACAAGTTTATCATTTAAAATGATGAAAAATATTGGTTACAAACCTCTATTAATGGCTATTATTTTGTGGGTAATTATTGGAGTTGGAAGCTTAATTATGATTATGAATTTAGCTTAAAATCATTCAGATTTCTATATTTGTTGCTATCTTTAGAACAAGAAAATTTACAATGAATCATAGATTATTAAAAAATATTGCACTCGGAATTGGATTTTCAATTTCGAGTTTTGTTTCTGCACAAACCTATACTTTAAAATTCAAAACGAATTACGGAAAATTTGATGTGAAGTTATACGATTTCACACCAAAACATCGCGATTTGATTTTGAGTGAGATTAATAAAGGAACTTATACAAATGCACAATTTAACAGAGTTGTGAAAGATTTCGTCATTCAAGGAGGCGAATTAGATGATCCTATTTTGGCGCGAGAAGCCGAACATCCAGAGCAAAAACCGATTCGTTTAGCGCCAGAATTTAATCCGAAAGCTTTTCATAAAATGGGAGCTTTAGGTGCTGGTCGAGATGGAAATAAAGAAAAAGCTTCTTATTACAATCAAATTTATTTTGTTGTAGGAAAAAAAATTACAGCGAAAGAATTAGATGATTTGGAAACTAAAAAAGGAATCAAATTTACAGCAGAACAACGCGCTGAATATTTAAAAAATGGCGGACAGCCTCGTTTAGATCATGATTTTACAGTTTTTGGAGAAATTACAAAAGGTTTAGACAAAGTCATGAAAATTAGTGAAGTTGAAACAAAGAACGAATTACCATTAGAACCTGTTATTTTTTCAATCAAAGTGAAAAAGAAAAAAACGCCTACAAAATATAACAAAACAAGTGTTTCTTTGGGCGGCACAGCGATTGGTTTTTAATTATTATTTTTGCAAATCAATTACAAATTATGCAACCATCAATTTTATTAACGACTTTAAACGCAAAATATATTCACCTCAATTTGGCAATTCGTATTTTGTACGATTTGAATCATCATCGTGGAAATATTTTTTGGAAAGAATTTACGATTAAATCTGACTTTGATGAAGTTGCAGAAAAATGCGCTAAATACAATATTATCTGTTTTAGTTGCTACATTTGGAATATTACGCAGACGTTAGAGGTTTGTAAACGAATCAAACAAATTTCTCCTGAAACTAAAATTTTGTTGGGTGGACCAGAAGTTAGTTACGAATATGATGATGTGATTGCAAATGATTATATCGACTATATCATTGTAGGTGAAGGAGAAATTCCGTTCGAGGAATTTGCAGCAAATTATCCCGCAATAGAAAATGTACCGAATTTAGTTTACAAAAAAGAGAACGAAGTTGTTTACAATGTACAAAATATTCAATTTGATATTAATCGATTAAAAGGTCGAAATCCTTATCAATACGATAATCCAGCGGATTTGGAAAAGAAGGTTTGTTACATCGAAACTTCTCGTGGATGTCCTTATAAATGTGAGTTTTGTTTGGCAAGTTTAGACAATAAAATGCGCTATTTGCCGATGGAAACCATCAAAGAAAATTTGTTGTATTTGATGAAACACGGGAAAACAATCAAGTTTCTGGATCGTACATTTAACATAAAACGAGATTTTACGATTGAATTGTTTCAATTTATTTTGGATCATTATCGTGAAGGAAATGTTTTTCAGTTCGAGATTACAGCAGATATTGTTCATCCTGATATTATAAAATTCATCAACGAAAAAGTGCCAAAAAATCTTTTCCGTTTCGAAATCGGAATTCAAACCGTTAATCAACAAAGTAATCGAGAAGTTTCGCGCAAGCAAAATTTTGAAAAAACGTCAAATGTTATCAATCAATTGAAAGATCGTATTGAGATGCATTTAGATTTAATTGTTGGTTTACCTTTGGAATATATTGATGATTTGAAATTTAGTTTCGAAGAAACCTTTAAACTATATCCACCAGAATTGCAATTAGGTTTTCTGAAATTTCTGAAAGGGACTCCAGTTCGTCAAAAATATGAAAACTATGGTTACCATTTTGATCCAATGCCGCCTTATCAAATTATAAAAAGTGATTTTTTAAGTGAAAATGATTTAGAAAATATTACTGCTTTAGAAAATGCTCTGGAGATTTATTGGAACAAACCAAGAACGCCAGAAACGCTGAAATATATTAGTCAAAAGTATTCTATTTTCGATTATTTGATGGGATTAGGACAATATTTTGAGCAGCATCATTTGTTTCACAAACATACCTTGAACGATGTTTTTCAAACGATTTACGATTTTGCGCAAACATTTACAAACGACAAAATTATATTAGAATTAATCGCGATTGATTATTATAGTTTTCATAAATCAAAACCAAAAGATTTATTTGAAATGGAACAAAAAATTGAAGAAGATTTGAGTGAACTTGCTTCTCATCCAAAAAGTAAATTTGTTTCGATTCCAATTTCATTTGATTATCTAATTTGGAAAGATGAAAATCGAATTGAAGAAACTACCGAAAATTGGTTAATAGAATTTGTAGGAACTTCACATAATATTATTCATTGTGAAGTTATAGAGAAATAGAAACATAAAAAAACCTCTCAACTATTTGAGAGGTTTTTTGTTAAGATTAGAATTGCTTATTGCCATCCACCTCCAACAGCGCGATATAATTCGACCATTGATGATAAAGATGATAATTTCGCATCAACAACATTCAATTCAGCATTTAACCCATTGTCTCTTGCTGTAATTACTTCTAAATAGTTTGCCATACCGTAGTTTAACAATTCTTCAGAATAGGTAATTGCTTGATTGTATAATTGATATTCTTTTTGTTTATATTCAGCTTTTTTCGTTGCTGCATCGTAAGTGTATAACGCATCAGAAACCTCTTTACTTGCATTTAAGATTTTGCTTTTGTAATTAATCAAAGCATTTTCTTGATTTGCTAAAGCGACTTCTTTTTGCGTACGCAATTTGCGTTGTTGTAATAAAGGTTGAGTTAAGTTACCAATCACAGTTGCAAATAAAGATTGCGCGCTAAACAATTTATCGATATCAATTCCTTGTACACCACCTGTTGCAGTAATAGAAAGAGAAGGATAAAAACTTGCATTCGCAACGTTAACATTCTCAAAAGCGTTCATCAATCCAAACTCTGCAGCTTTGATATCAGGACGATTTTCTAATAATTGAGCTGGAACACCAACAGATAATTTTTCATTAATTTTCTGAGAAGCTAAGTTTGTACGATTAATTGATTGAGGATTTGTTCCTAACAAAATACTCATCACATTTTCGTTCATCTTAATTCCATTTTCAACATCAACCAATAATGATTTCACATTGAACAATTGCGCTTCTGTTTGGTTAACTGCAACTTCTGTAACACTACCAGCTTCTTTCAAAGCTTTCGTTGTTTCTAAACTTTGCTCGCGGTTGATTAAAGTTTTATCTAAAATTCTTTTTTGCTCATCTAAAGCCAATAAGTTGTAATACGCATTTGCAATAGAAGCAACAATTTGTGTTTTTACCGCTTTGTGCGCTTCTACAGTTTGCAAATAAGTTGCAGCAGATGCACGTTGATTACTTCTAATTTTACCCCAAATATCTGCTTCCCAACTTAAGTTCCCTGAAACTTCGTATTGACTTTGTGCACGTTTTGACATCAATGCACCAAACTGAGTGTTACGAGAGTTTTCTGTAAACGTATATTTTGGCCCAACAGATAAAGTTGGTAAATAACCTGCTTTACCTTGTTTAGCATACGCCTCAGCGACTGCAATATTTTGCAGTGCCGAACGTATATCTAAATTATTTTGTAAACCTTGATTAATCAAAGCTTGTAATTGAGTGTCTGTAAAAATTTGTTTCCAAGAAACAGTTGCAACACTAGCACTGTCTTTTGCAATAACATCTGTTCTGAAATTTGCTTCATTTACAACAGCTTCAGGACGATGATAATCTTTTGCTACGAAACAAGACTGAACAGCAAACAATCCAGCTGCGATTAAAGTAATATTAAATATTCTGTACTTTTTCATTTTTAGATTGAATTATTATGTTCAATTTCTTCTTGTGGACGATCAAATTTAATTGGTTTAACTTTTTCTTGTAATGTTTGGAAAACAACAAACAATACTGGAATAACAAATAAACCTAAAATTGTACCTACTAATAAACCAAATGCTGCTCCTGTTGCTACAGAACGGTTACCAGCAGATGATACACCTGTTGCAAATACTAATGGCATTAATCCTAAAATGAAGGCAAAAGATGTCATCAAAATTGGACGTAAACGAGCTTTCGCTCCATCTATAGCTGCCTGAATAATTGACATTCCGTGTACACGTCTTTGTAATGCAAACTCTACAATCAAAATGGCATTTTTGGCGAGTAAACCAACCAACATGATTAAGGCAATTTGGAAATAAATATTATTTTCTAATCCAGCTAACCATTGAGATAAATATGCACCCATCATACCACAAGGAACAGATAATAATACTGCGAATGGTAAAACATAAGATTCATATTGTGCAGATAAAATAAAGTACACGAATACGATACATAAAGCAAAAATCATTGCTGTTTGAGAACCTGAATTAATCTCCTCACGAGTAAGACCTGTAAAGTCAGTTCCGTAAGAAGTAGATAATGTTTGTTCAGAAACTTGATTAATTGCTGTAATTGCATCCCCTGTAGAGAATCCTGGTTTTACAGCTCCTGTAATATTAGCTGATGTAAATAAGTTGAAACGGTTAACAGAGTTAGGACCATATACACGTTTTAAAGTCACAAATTGTGAAACTGGTGTCATTGAACCTGCATCCGTTTTCACGAACATTTTATTTAAACTTGTTTCATTGATACGATCATCTGGCGAAGCTTGAATGTACACACGGTATTGTTTACCAAAACGTGTAAAGTCAGCTGCATATAATCCTCCAATATATCCTTGTAAAGTTGAGAAAATAGAACTTACTGAAACACCAGATTGTTTTGCTCTTTCAATATTAACATCGATTTCGTATTGAGGGAAACCTGTATTTAAAGAAGTTTGAGCATACATAATTTCTGGACGTTGCATTAAAGCACCAATATATTCCTTAGCAACTTTATCAAAATCAGCAATATCTCCACCTGTTTTATCTAATAATTTCAATTCGAAACCAGAAGACATACCAAAACCTGGAATTGATGGTGGTTGGAAGAAAATCATTTGAGCATCAGGAATTTGAGCTGCAGCACCAAATAATTGTCCAATAATTGATTGTACTGATAAAGCATCTGTTGTACGTTCTTCGAATGGTTTCAATTTAATGAACATCATACCATAGTTAGAACCAGCTCCAGAAATAATAGAGTTACCTGAGATAATTGTTGCTTTATCTAATCCAGGAATTTTTTCAATTTTTTTCTGGAATTCTTTTTCAACCTCATACACACGGTCCATAGAAGCACCTGCTGGTAATTCGATATTACCAATAATAAATCCGTTATCTTCAGTTGGTACGAAACCTGTTGGCATCATTTTTCCAATACCCCAAATTCCTACTCCACTAAGAATAATTAATAAGAATGAAATCCATTTGTGTTTAATTAAAAATTTGAATGAATTACCATATTTATGTGTCATACGATCAAATGAAGCATTGAAAGCATCAAAGAATCGTTGAATAAAGTTACGTTTTTGCTCTCCTTCTTGATGTGGTTTTAAGAATAAAGCACACAATGCTGGAGATAATGTCAAGGCATTTAATGCCGAAATTAAAATGGCAACAATTAAAGTAATACCAAATTGTTTGTAGAATACTCCGGTAGGTCCTGAGATAAATGTTACTGGTACGAACACCGCACACATTACTAATGTAATTGAGATAATCGCTCCAGAAATTTCATCCATCGCATTTTTCGTTGCATCCATAGGAGCTTCGTGATGAGACTCCATTCGAGCATGCACCGCTTCCACAACAACAATGGCATCATCCACAACAATACCAATGGCGAGTACTAAGGCAAATAACGTTAATAAGTTTAACGAGAATCCTGCCAGATTAAGGAAAAAGAATGTACCAATAATAGACACTGGTACCGCAATCAATGGTACTAATGTAGAACGGAGATCTTGTAAGAAAATATATACAACAATAAATACTAAGATAAACGCCTCTATCATTGTGTGAACAACTTTAGAAATAGACGCATCTAAGAATGTATTTGTATCCATTAAGATAGTGTAAGAAACTCCTTCTGGTAATAATTTAGAAGCTTTTTCTAACTCAGCTCTTAAGTTTACAATAATTTCTTGTGCATTAGATCCTGGCGTTTGATAAACAGCAAATACAGCAGAAGGATCTCCATCCATTGCAGAACGTCCTGCATAAGATTGAGCACCAAATTCTACATTCGCTACATCTTTTAATCTAAGAACCTGTCCGTTTGGTAAAGATTTAATAACAATATTACGATATTGATCTTCTGTCTTGTATCGCCCAGAATATGTGATTGTATATTGGAATGATTGTCCAGAGTTTTCCCCTAACGAACCAGCAGCAGCTTCAAGAGATTCTTGAGATAAAGCTGCAGAAACTTCAGAAGGAACTAAACCATAACTTGCCATACGAGAAGGATCTAACCAAATACGCATAGAATAAGTCATCGCACCAAATACAGTTGCATCCCCTACACCGTTTACACGTTTTAAGGCTGGAATAATGTTGATGTTCAAATAATTCTGAAGATAAATCTCATCATATTTAGGGTTTGTTGAACTAAACGAAGCAAACATCAATGCTGATGTCTGTTGTTTTTGTGTCACAACCCCAGAACGAGTTACCTCCGAAGGTAATAATGGTGTAGCACGTGCCACACGGTTTTGTACGTTTACCTGTGCGATATCTCCATCTACACCTGGTTTAAATACAACATCGATAGAAGCAGAACCGTTATTAGAGGCAGTAGAAGAAATATAATCCATTCCTTCAACCCCGTTCACCTGTTCCTCTATCGGAATAATTACAGACTCCATTACTGTCTTTGCATTCGCTCCGGGATACGAAGCTGAAATTTTTACAGTAGAGGGTGCAATATCTGGATATTGTGTTACCGGAAGCGATATAAGCCCCAGTATACCCAATATCAATATAAGGATAGAAATTACCGTAGATAGTACGGGTCTTTCAATAAACTTTTTTAACATATCTATTTACAATTTAGAATACCGTTTTTGTCGATTCTACGATTTGATCAAAGTTTGCTGGAGTTGGTTTAACAGCTGTTTTATCACGTAATTTACCTACACCTTGTGCTACAACTTTATCACCTTTTTTCACTCCGTCTTTTACAACTGCCATATTGTTAGCTCTTTCTACAACAGTAATTGGAGTTGCGTAAGCTGTATCTTTTGTTACTTTGTAAACATAAGTCATACCTTGTTGTTCAAATGTTGCAGCCTCTGGCACAACCAATACATCAACATAAGTTTTTGGAACACGAATACGTCCTGAGTTACCATTTGCCAAAAGCTTAGCTTCATTATTGAACGTTACACGGAAATCAATTGTACCTGTTGTTGGATTAATTTGACCAGTTACAGTTTGTATTTTACCTTTTTCAGGATAAACATCTCCATTAGCTAATACTAATTCTACTGCTGGAATTTTGTTTAATTTATCTTTTAAACTAGCTCCTTCTGATTTAGAAATAAAGTTTAAATATTCTTTCTCATTCATAGAGAAATAGGCATATACTCTACTTGTATTTGAAACTGTAGTAATTGGAGTTTGATCCGTAGGACCAACTAATGTCCCTTGACGAGAATTAATAGAACCAACTACTCCACTAATAGGTGCTCTTACAACAGAATAGTCAACATTTGCTTGCGCTCCTTTATAACTTGCTTGCGCTTGAGTAACACCAGCCTGCGCTTGAGACTTAGCAGCTACAGCTTGATTATAACTCGCTTGTGCTTTTGCTAGATTAGCTTTTGCAGTTTCTAATTGTACATTACTAATAATGTTTTTCTGTACCAAAGGAGTTAATTTGTTTACCTCTACCTGAGCTGCTTGCACTGCCGCTTGCGCTGCACTTACATTAGCCTGAGCCGCTTTTACATTAGCTTGCGCAGCACCAACACCAGATTTTAAAGCATCCGCATTTTGAGTTAAAACATTTGTTTCTAATTTGAACAAAGGCTGACCAGCTTGTACATATTGGCCTTCATCAACATAAACTTCTGTAATGTATCCTTGGATTTTTGCACGAACATCATTATTTACGATACCTTGAATATTTGCAGGGTATTCATCATAACTCGTCACCACTTTCGTAGGCACATCAACTACCGGATAAGGTGTTGGACCTTGTGCTTGTTGAGCAGCAGCATTGTCTTTCTTTCCACAAGAACTCAAAGCTATTGCCAAAGCACCAACCATTATAACGTTAACGTTTTTCATATTACTTTTACTTATTTTCTAGTTGAATTTTATTTATTTTTTGTATTGTTTCGTCTAATATCACTTTTGTTTGATTAAGATGTTCCAAATAGATATCAACTACTCTATTTTCAACATTTTTAGAAAGCGTATTATTCGCTAGTTTATGTTCTTTTATTCGATTTGTATAACCTATATCTTGAGAAATCATTTCAAATAAAAAATCTAATTTCTCTGTCAAATAATTAAAATTTAATCTAAAATATCTTTTTCTAGAGTTAATTTTATTTATGTACTCGATGTGTTTCATCGATAGTAAGTAGTTAATAGAGTTTGATAAGGAACTTTTACTAACATTAAAAATCTCAAGAAGCTCTTCAAACGTGAATCCTTCCTCATCAGACTCTAAAATCATGTATGCTTGCAACTTAGCTGTCAATGGAGGAAAACTGTAAGTTCTCTCCAAAAAAGCACTAAAGCTGCAAAAAAGATCCGAATTACATGCTTGATTTTTTATATTCATAATGTGTATAATCTACAAAACCATGCAAATATAAAATAGTTAGTTCGGTTTACACAGAACTAACTATACTTTTTTCGTTATTTAACAATAAATTAAATTAATAATTTGTTAATCCACTATTTTTAAGACTAACAAAAAATAGACCAAACCAATTAATAATAAGTCAATTATAGTAAATTTAATTATTATTTTATACAATATTAGATAAGCAACCTTTTGTTTAAAAGAACTATTGAAGTTTAAAATTTATAGGAGTTTTTCTTAAAAAAGTATTAATTTCATCAATATCGTTCTGGTAATCAAATTTTAAATCTTCATGAAATTTTTCAAAAATAGAAAAAATCAATTTCAATCTGCCATGTTGATAATTGTATAATTTTTCTGCATTATCTCCTGTTGTATAAGTTTCAAAAAGATAAGGATAACGACTAAAAGATTCTTGAATGATATATTTTCTCAATTCAAATTCTGACACTTTATCTTTCGTAATTTGAACATGATAGTTCACAATTCCACTCAATGTTTTTAACGTCAACAACAATTGACGATGACTTCTATTTATGTTAATCTGATTAATTAAGTGATGAGACTTTTCAAACTGAAAATCAATCTTTTCATAAATATTTTTTACACGATCTTGCAAATCATTTTCATTCTCTAATAATTGAAAATGCAAATGTTCTACTAAAGTTTCATCTTTATTGATAAGACGCAAAAGAAGTTTATCTTTTTCTTTTGAAGGAAGATCTAAAATAGAATTTTTCAATTCAGGAACGTCTTTCAATTTCATACTTATTTTGTTTGTTGTTAGCTTGTTTAAAATTACAAAAATATTCGAGATAATTCATTTAACACAAAACGATTAAATCATATAAATAATGTATATTCGAAAAAATAAATCATAACCTAAATGCCAAAATCACTCAAAATCTACATCATTTCTTCAGTTGTTCTCATTTTATTTTTATTGAGTTTAAACCTTATGGGTTTGAATTTAAAAGGAGAATATACCTATCATATTCTTGCTTGGACTTCGATTATCTTCACCTTTTACATCGTTATTAAATTTTGGAAAATTATCTATATCAAAATTTATGGTTTTTTACTTTTTGCTTTAGTTGGATTGAGCATTTTACCAATGGCAATTCTGTTTCTATCTATCGTTAGTTTTTTATTCAATATGAATACAATTCAAACCATTAAAGTAAACGATGAATATAAAATAGTAGTTACGAAAAAAGTTATGGCAATGAAACGTGCTTATATCTATAATTCTGAATCTAAATTTCCTATTTTAGAAAAATCAAACAATATCGCGAGACCAGATTATAGTGATATTGTTTCTGAAACATTAAATATTAATTCTGATGATCCAAAGCTATATGAATACGAAAACGAACCTATTCAGCAAGCTAAACTGATTTCTATAAACAAGGATAGTATTGGAATTGAATATCAAATTCTCAACAAAAAGAAAATTATTTATCATAACCTTAACGAAACTTATGGATATTAAGCGCATTTCGTGATTTATAATCCGTACTTTTGCACTCCGAAAAAAGGATTATAATTATGAAAAGCGTTGTAGAACACAGAAAATTACTTGGAGTTGATAAAAATGTAACTCTAAAAGAGTTGAAAACAATTTACAGAAATACGATGAAAGATGCGCATCCTGATAAATTTATCAACGACGAAGCAGGTAAAATAGAAGCTGAAGAAAAAAGTAAAGTTGTGATCGAAGCATACCACTTTTTAGTAAGTATTAATCCTGAAACGCACGAAAAAAACAAAGAAGAATATACGATTACAACTGCAAAATCTAACATTCATGATTTTTATATGGATGAACAAATTTTGAAAGTAGAACATTTAGATGGAAATCATTACGAGTATTTTGGTGTTCCTAAAAACACGTACATCAAAATGGTAAATTCTGACTCTCCAAGCCGTTTTGCTAGAAGACATATCTATGGAAAATTTACACATAGAAAAGCTGGTGAAGCAATGAAAGATTAATTATCTGAACAATATAAAACCAAAAACCACTTCAATTGAAGTGGTTTTTTTTATGCTTAATATTCTATTGATTAGTTTCCTAAAATATAGTTGAAAATCAATGGCGCTACGATTGTCGCATCAGATTCTATCATATATTTTGGCGTATCAACATCTAATTTACCCCATGTAATTTTCTCATTTGGAACTGCTCCAGAATAAGATCCGTAAGATGTTGTAGAATCAGAAATTTGACAGAAATATGCCCAGAAAGGAACATCTGTCCACTCTAAATCTTGGTACATCATTGGAACAACACAAATTGGGAAATCTCCAGAGATACCACCAGCAATTTGGAAGAAACCTACACCTTTACCATCAGAATTAGCACGATACCACTCTGTTAAGTAAATCATGTATTCAATTCCAGATTTTACTGTAGACGCTTTTAAATTACCTTTGATTACGTTAGACGCAAAAATGTTTCCTGTTGTAGAGTCTTCCCAACCTGGACAAACGATAGGTAAATTTTTCTCAGCTGCAGCAACAATCCAAGAATCTTTCGGATCAATTTCGTAGTATTGCTCTAAAACTCCAGAATTTACAACTTGATATAAAAATTCGTGTGGTAAATAACGCTCACCTTTTTCTTCAGCAGCATGCCAAACATTCTCTAAATGCTCTTGTAAACGACGAAAAGCCTCCTCTTCTGGAATACAAGTATCTGTAACACGATTGAAGTGCGTATCTAACAATTCGCGCTCTTCCTCTGGCGTTAAATCACGGTAATTTGGAATTCTTTTATAGTGTGAATGCGCAACTAAATTCATTACGTCTTCTTCTAAATTTGCTCCTGTACAAGAAATGATGTGCACTTTATCTTGGCGAATCATTTCAGCTAATGAAATTCCTAATTCAGCAGTAGACATTGCTCCACCCAAAGAAATTAACATTTTACCACCTTCTAACAAGTGTTGCTCATATCCTTTTGCAGCGTCAACTAAAGCAGCTGCATTAAAGTGTCTATAGTTATGTTCTATAAACTGACTGATTGGTCCTTTACTCATTTTATTTGTATTTTATTTATTTAAAATTCAATTATTTGTATCCCAAAGTATTCAACACATCTTGATGCGTTTGTTCTTCTGAATATACTTTTGCTTCATAATTTTCGTCAATCAAAATATATTTGGGCTGAGGAATTAAACAGTGATTAATTCCACCAAAACCACTAATATTATCTTGGTAAGCTCCTGTATTAAAGAAACCGATATACAATGGTTTTGCTTGATCATATTTCGGAAGATAAATGGCATTTACATGCTGTTCTGAGTTATAATAATCATCAGAATCACATGTTAAACCTCCTAATAATACACGTTCATACTTATCGTACCAACGGTTAATTGGCAACATTACAAATCGTTTCGAAATTGCCCAAGCATCTGGCAAAGTTGTCATAAAAGAAGAATCGATCATATCCCAATACTCTTTATCATTTTGTTTCTTTTGATAAAGAATTTTGTAGACTACTCCTCCACTTTCTCCAACTGTAAACGAACCAAATTCTGTAAAAATATTTGGAACAGCAATTCCTTCTTCATCACAAATCATTTTAATTTGCAACAAGATTTCTTTCGCCATGTATTCGTAATCATATTCGAAATTCAACGAATTTTTGATTGGGAATCCACCACCAATATTCAAACTATCTAATTCTGGACAAACTTTTTTAAGGTTTACATAAACTCTCAAACATTTTGTCAACTCATTCCAATAATATGAATTGTCTTTAATTCCTGTATTGATAAAGAAATGAAGCATTTTCAGTTTAATGCGTTCATTTGGTTTTACCATTGTTTGATAAAACGGTACAATATCCTTGTACCCAATTCCTAAACGAGAGGTATAAAACTCAAATTTTGGCTCTTCTTCAGATGCAATACGAATTCCGATTTCAAAATCACCTTCAATTGCTTCTGAAAACAAATCAACTTCTTCGTAATTATCAATCACTGTGATTGTTTTACGATGTCCGCTATTTACCAAACGAGCAATATTTTCTACATATTCCTCACGCTTGAAACCGTTACAAACAACATACTGATCGTCTGTAATCAAACCTTCTCCAATCAAATTTTCGACAATATTAATGTCAAATGCAGAAGATGTCTCAATGTGAATATCGTTTTTTAATGCTTCACCTAAAATGTGACGAAAGTGAGAACTTTTTGTACAATAACAATAATTGTAAGTTCCCTCATAGTTTAACTCTTCACGCGCTTTTTCGAACCAACCTTTCGCTTTCTGAATGTTTTGCGAAATTTTAGGCAAATATGTGAATTTTAATGGTGTTCCATGTTCTTCGACCAAAGCTTTTAGGTCAATTCCATTAAATTTTAAGTACTCTCCATCTAATTCAAATTCATCTTGTGGAAAGTCAAATGATTGCGTGATTAAATCTATGTATTTAGTTTTCATTATGCTTTATAAATGTTACGTGTGTTTAATAATTCTAAAAATTTTGCAAAAAAATTAGGGTATTACAGACGTATCGCATAATATACATTGCGAAGCAATAAGGGGAAAGAATAATTCTTAAATTCGTTTCTATTCATTAAAACTACTGCGTTAAAGCTCTTTCTATTCTCAACGCTTTCGAATAAAAGGTTAAAACTCATCAACTTTTTTTATTAAAAAAATTATAAAAATACTTGTCGCAAATATAAGTTTTTTAATTCTGTTAAAAAGATAAAATAATATTAAAATTTAGCTTTACAGAACTGATGTTTTATGATGTAAAACAAATATTCAACAATTATTCAAAAATTTATTTTTTCTTTAAGGTTTAGCAAGGTTAAATATTGTATTTTTGAAATCGTTTTGAACGTAAATTATGGGTAAAATTATTGCTATTGCTAACCAAAAAGGTGGTGTTGGTAAAACGACAACTTCGTTAAACCTTGCCGCTTCATTAGGTGTTTTAGAGAAAAAAGTTTTATTAATTGACGCAGATCCGCAAGCAAATGCAACATCTGGTTTGGGTTTTGATTTGGATGAAATCGAAGCAGGAACCTATGAAGTATTGGAAAATGAAGTACTTGCAAGCAAAGCTATTTTACAATCAGAATCGCCAAACCTAGACTTGATGCCTGCTCATTTAGATTTAGTTGCTGCCGAGATTGAGATTGTAGATTACGAGAACCGCGAATACATGTTAAAAAACGCGTTGTCAGAAATCAAAGATCAATATGATTATATTATTATAGATTGCGCGCCTTCACTTGGCTTGATTACTTTGAACGCGCTTACAGCTGCTGATTCTGTGATTATTCCTATTCAGTGCGAATATTTTGCGTTAGAAGGTTTAGGTAAATTATTAAATACGATAAAAGGAATTCAACAACATCACAACAAGGAACTGGATATCGAAGGTTTATTGTTAACGATGTATGATTCTCGCTTACGCCTTTCTAATCAGGTTTTAGACGAAGTGAACAATCATTTTCCGCAAATGGTTTTCAAAACAATTATTACTCGAAATGTACGTTTGTCAGAAGCACCAAGTTTTGGCGAAACAATTATTCAGTACGACGCAGCAAGTAAAGGTGCAGAAAACTACTTAAATTTAGCGCGTGAATTTTTAATTAACAACAACGATACAGTTTAAATAAAATGGCAAAGCCAAATAAAAATAATCGCTTGGGACGTGGATTATCTGCTCTATTAAAGGATGAACCAACTGTAAAAACTGCACAAGATGAAGGTGCTAAAAAATTGGTTGGAAATATTTTGGAAATAGATTTAGAAAAAATCACCGCGAATCCTTGGCAACCACGAACGAATTTCGATAAAAAAGCTTTAGAGGAATTGGTTTCGTCTATTCAAACATTAGGCGTTATTCAACCAATTACGATTCGTAAAAAACCAACAGGTGAATATGAATTGATTTCTGGTGAAAGACGTTTTCGCGCTTCGCAATTAGCTGGTAAAAAAACAATTCCGGCTTATGTGCGTTTAGCAAATGACCAAGAAATGCTGGAAATGGCATTAGTCGAAAATATTCAGCGTCAAGATTTAGATGCGATCGAAATTGCACTTTCTTACCAACAATTGATTGATGAAATCAAGTTAACGCAAGAAGAATTAAGTAAACGTGTTGGAAAAGACAGAACGTCTATTACCAATTATTTGCGTTTATTGAAATTAGATCCGATTATCCAAACAGGAATTCGTGACGGAATGATTTCAATGGGACACGGTCGCGCTTTAATGGCTATTGATGATACTGATTTACAATTTGATATTTACGAAAAAATTGTCAAAAACAATTTATCTGTTCGCGATACAGAACGTTTAATCAAATCGATAAAAGAAGGTAAACCTGAGAAAAAAGCAACAAATGAATTACCTTCTCAGTACAAAGAAGCATTAAGTTCTATTTCAAATTCATTGAATACGAAAGTTGAAATAAAACGTGCAAATAATGGAAAAGGTAAAATAATTTTGAATTTTACTTCTGATGATGAGTTTGAACGATTAAGAAAATTTTTAAATGAGAATTAAAGCATTCTTACTTGGATTAACGATCTCTTCGACGTTTGCTTTCGGTCAAGTTAAAACGGATTCTTTAGTCGTTGTCGAAAATAATGTTATTGTAAACGATACAATGAGCGTAACTAAAGAAGCATTAATGGAGAAAAGTCCAATTAGAGCCTCTTTGTATTCGGCTATTTTACCTGGTGCTGGACAATTGTATAACAAAAAATGGTTAAAAGCACCTATTGCGCTTGGTTTAGTAGGTACAGGAACAGGTTTTACGATTTATTACAATAATTTGTACAAAAAATACCGAAAAGCTTATATTGCGGTAAGAGAAGGAACACCAAACGAATTCACAGGAATTTTATCTGCAGAGCAATTGGCAGTTATTCAAGATGATTACAAACGAAAACGCGATTATAGTGTCGCTTTAACTGCATTAGCTTATTTATTAAATATTGTAGATGCAACAGTAGATGCGCATTTATTCACAGTTCGTAATGACACAGAAATGTCATTCAAACCAACAGTCATTCAAGATGAAATGACATTAGAGCCAGTTTTAGGATTGGCATTTAACTTAAAATTTTAGAAATTACAGATGAAAATTGCATTAATAGGATACGGAAAAATGGGAAAAGCCATTGAAGAAATTTTAATTCAACGCGGACACGAAGTTGTACTTAAAATATCTCGTACTCCACTTGCGGAAGAATTAAATAATGTTGAAGTTGCAATAGAATTTTCGAGACCAGAATTCGCTTACGACAACCTTAAAGTATTACTTGAAAATAAAATCGCAACAATTTGTGGAACAACAGGATGGTTAGATAAACAAGAAGAAATTAATCATTTAGCAATTTCAAATAACACCGCTTTTTTATATGCTTCTAACTTTAGTTTGGGCGTTAATTTATTCTTCGAATTAAATTCTATTTTAGCTCGAATGATGAATAAATATCGTAACGAATACCAAATTAATCTAGAAGAAATTCATCATACACAAAAACTTGATGCACCTTCTGGAACAGCGATTACAATTGCCGAAGGAATTATTGACAATTCAACATATAATTCTTGGTCGATGGACGAAAAAGCAAAAGACATTATTCCAGTTGAAGCAAAAAGAATCGAGGATGTTCCCGGAACACATATCGTACAATATAACTCTGATGTAGACACTATTGAGATTTCTCATACTGCGCATTCTCGCAAAGGTTTTGCCTTAGGTGCCGTGATTGCTGCGGAATGGATTTGTAATAAACAAGGTGTTTTCACAATGAAAGATGTACTTGAACTAAACTAAATTAAAATACTAAATATCAAAAACTTATGCATGTACTAATTTACTGGTTAATTGGTTTTATTATTGCCAATATAATCTTTGGAGCTGCAACTTGGAAATTATATAAAAATGCTGGAAAGCAAGCAATTCAAGCTTATATTCCTTTTCTAAATATCTGGAAAGGTTTAGAAATTATTCATCGTCCAAAATGGTGGATTATTCTATTTTATTTGCCAATTGTTGGTCCTATTTTTTGGTTAGTATTCTTTGTTGATTTAGGAGATTCTTACGGAAAAATTGAAACAAAAGACAAAGTCATTATGGTTTTGACTTTAGGTTTATACATTTTTGCAGTTAATTATTCTGATAATCCAAAATATTTAGGACCAGAAAAACGCAAACCAACATTTGTTTCTTCCTTAATTTTTGCCCTTGTTTTGGCAACTTTGGTTCATAACTGGTTTATTCAACCAATGATTGTTCCTACAGGATCAATGGAAAATACAATCAAAATTGGTGATGCTTTATTTGTAGAAAAAGTAAGTCACGGAGCGCGCGTTCCTATGACGCCGATCGGAATTCCATTTTCTGAGTTCATTTACCGTGATGGTTTTATCGACAAAGCGCGTTTGCCTTATATGCGTCTTCCAGGTTGGAGAGATTTAAAATCGAACGATATTGTTGTCTTCAACTATCCTACAGATTCTGTTTATTCTGCTATCGATCGTAAAGATGCGTATGTAAAACGTTTGGTAGGTTTACCAGGTGAAACGATTCAAGTTCGTAATGGAGTTTTATATGTAAATGATAAAAAATTCATTCCGAAAAAAGATGCACAAGTTCAACATGCGTATACAGTTATTGTAAAATCTCCTTTCAGCGATAAATTATTATACGATAATTTCGGAATTATTAGTACTGATTATAACGCTGCAAAACAAGCTGACGGAACATTTATTTATCAATTTGCTGCTTTGACTGATGCTCATGTTACAGCAATGAAATCTAATGCAAATGTAGTTTCTGTTGAACCAATTTTACAACCAGTTGGTGAAAAAACAGAGCACATTGTAAATGGAAAAATTGATAGTACAAATACGATTTTCCCTGTAAACAAAACGTGGAATACAGATCAATATGGACCTTTATATATTCCGAAAAAAGGTGATGTAGTTGATGTAAACAAAGAAACCTTAGCACAATACATCAATGTAATTCGTAAATACGAGCACAATAGTTTGCGTGTAGATTCTGCGAATGGTAAGTTTGATGTGTACATTAACGATCAAAAAACAAATAAATACGAAATCAAACAAAACTATTACTTCATGATGGGAGATAATAGAAATCAATCGTTAGATGCGCGTTTCTTTGGATATGTTGGAGAAGATCACATCATTGGTCGTCCAATTATGATTTGGGCAAATATGAACGGAATGTTCGAGCCTGCTGCTCCTAAGAAATTTATTTGGAACCGTTTCTTTACATCAATCAATAATGATAATCCAGACAAAACTTCGTACGGAATTTATGTTTTAATTGCCTTAATTGGTTGGATTGGATACGATATTGTAAAAGCTCGTAAAGAGAAGAAGAAAAACAAATATTAATAAAAAGAGCGATAAAATCCTCTAAATTATAAAATTAACAACACTATAAATGTGCATTATAAGCTACTTGTAATGCACATTTCCATATAAAATAATAGAATGAAAAATACGTTTGCAGCTTTTTATTTTGGACCGATTGATTACTATGCAGAAATGGTAAAAAGCCAAACTTTAGCCATCGAAGTTCAAGAAAATTTTCAAAAACAAACTTACCGTAACCGCATGTATATTTTAGGCGCAAACGGTAAATTGATGTTGAATATTCCAATCTTACACAACGGAACACGTTTGTTCAAAGATTTACAACCTTCTTATGAATACGATTGGCAAAAGGAACACATCAAATCATTGAAATCGGCTTATCAAAGTTCTCCATATTTTGAATATTATGAAGATGAAATTATTCCAATTTTAGAACAAAAAGAGAAATTTCTTTTAGATTTTAATCTAAAAACAATTGATTTCATCAACAAGAAATTAAGCTTAGATTTGGAGATTTCTAAAACTGAAACCTATCAAGATCTGAATCCTGAAAATGATTTCAGAAATCAATTTTCTGCTAAAAAAGCACCTCAGTATAACCTACCAGAATATGCACAAGTTTTTGATGATAAATTTGAGTTTATAGAAGGTTTGAGTATCTTAGATTTACTTTTTAGCGAAGGACCAAGTGCCGCAGTATATTTAAAAAACTTAATAAAATAACAACATGAGAAAATTATTTATTGCTTTAGGATTTGCCTTTACATTAGGGTTTGTTCAAGCACAAACAACAGAAGTACCAAAAGAAAAATGGTATCATGCAGGTGTAGAACAAACAGGTGTTTATGGTGTAAATACTGATCAAGCTTTACAATTCTTAAAAGACAACAAAAGAAAAGCAAATACAATTATTGTAGGAGTTTTGGACAGCGGTGTTGAAAATTTTCACGAAGATTTGAAAGCAAATATGTGGTCAAATCCAAAAGAAATTCCAGGAAACGGAATCGATGATGACAAAAATGGTTACATTGATGACGTACATGGATGGTCTTTTTTAGGAACAGCAAAAGGAATCAATTACAATGATGATACCACTGAATTAACACGTGTTTACAAAGCTTTATCATCTAAATACGCAACTTTCGATCAAAAGAAAAATCATGAAGCTATTGTAAAAAATCCTACTGAATATGCTGAATTTCAAAAAATTGAAAAAGAATATTTAAGCGCTGTAGGAAAAGCAAAATATAACCAACAAGTTGCTCAATCTAAATTGAATGCTGTTGAAGGTGGTGTAAATAAAATGGTTCTTGAATTTGGAGATACTAAATTAACTAAAGATATTTTAAAAAATTACCAACCAACAGATTCTCAAATCTTAGAAGCTTTATGGATTTTTGGTGAATTGAAAGAAGAGCAATGGGTTGGGAAAACGATGAAAGAAGTTTCGAATACCTATTTAGGAGCTGCTCGTCGTGCTGCGAAGGGAGATGCTTTATCTTCTCACTTAAATTTAGATTTGGTTGATCGTAAAGATGTTGACAATCCAAATGATAAAAAAGAGCGTTTTTATGGAAACAGTGATTCTAACGGACCTGAATCTTCTCACGGAACTCACGTTGCTGGAATTATCGGTGCTGTAAGAGGAAATAATATCGGTTCTGAAGGAACGACTGGAGGAAATAATGTAAAAATTATGTCGGTTCGTACAGTTCCAAATGGAGACGAACGCGATAAAGATGTTGCAAATGCAATTTACTACGCAGTTGACAATGGAGCAAAAATCTTGAATATGTCTTTCGGAAAACCTTATTCTCCTGATGCAGATTTAGTTTGGGATGCGTTCAAATATGCTTCTGATAAAGGTGTTTTAATCGTTAAAGCGGCTGGAAATAGCAACGAAGATATTGATGTTCATGTACATTATCCAACTAATTTTAGAAATGGAAATGTTGTTTCTAAATCTGTTCTTACGGTTGGTGCTTCTACTAAAGATCCAAATGCTTTAAAAGCTCGTTTCTCTAACTATGGTAAAAAATCGGTAGATGTTTTTGGACCAGGACAAGAGATTTATGCAACATATCCAGGGGTTGATCAATATCGTTTCTTAAACGGAACTTCTATGGCTTCACCTGCTGTTGCTGGTGTTGCAGCGTTGGTTTGGTCACATTATCCAAAATTAACTGCAGAAGATATTCGTAATATCTTAATGGAAACAGTTAATAAAAATGAGCAATTAAAAGAGATTTCTGTTGCTGGAGGTGTTGTAGATTCTTACAAAGCTGTACAAAAAGCTGAAGAAATTTACAAACAACGTAAGTTGAAATAATTTTAATTTTAACACAACATTATAAAAAGGCTTCAAATTTTGGAGCCTTTTTTGCGTTTAAACTCCGGATAATTTTAGATGTAACAATTTCGGTTGTTTCTCGACATATAGATAAAATCAATTATGAAAAAATTCTTATTAAGTATATCAGTTGCCATGTTTGTTGGTGGGGCATCGTTCGCACAAGAAACGACAACTGCTCTACCTTTAACTAAAGTTGATCAAAAATATTGGCAACACGAATCTTTCGAAGAAAGTGGTGTTTATGGTGTTAATACTCAAAAAGCGTTGCAATTTTTAGAATCAAAAAAACGTAAACCTTCACAGTTAATTGTTGGTGTTCTAGATTCTGGAGTTGAGATTACTCATCCAGATTTAAAAGATAATATTTGGACAAATACCAAAGAAATTGCTGGGAATGGAATTGACGATGATAAAAATGGTTATGTTGATGATATTCACGGTTGGAATTTTATCGGAGGAAAAGATGGTAAAAATGTTGATGGAGATACATTAGAATTAACACGTCTTTTTGTAAAATACCGCGATTTATTCGAAAAAAGTAAAGATGCAGCTTCAAACAAAACAAAATTCCCAAAAGAATTTGAAGAATATGAAAAAATAAAACCTGCATTCGAAGATAAATTAGCCGAAGCAAAACAAAATGCAGCACAATATACGCAGATGAATGATGTTTTCTCGGTTGCATTTCCTGCTTTGATTAAAGAATGGGGCGAAAAAGATTTGAATGAAAAAAATATGATGTCTTTTAAACCTGTTTCTAAAGAAGCACAACAAGGGATGATTATTTTTGGTATGGTTCCGAAAGAAGCTTGGGAAGGAAAATCGATGAAAGACTTCTTAACAGAAGTTGGAAATGAAATTTCAGAAGGAACAAAATATTACAAAGAACAAGTTGAAATTAACTTGAATACAGAATTAGATCCTCGTCCAATTGTTGGCGATAATTATGCTGATAAATCAGAACGTTTTTACGGAAATAATGATGTAGACGGTCCTGATTCTATGCACGGAACGCACGTTTCTGGAATTATTGCGGCAAAATCTGGAAACGGAATTGGAATGGATGGAATCGCAGGAAATGGTTATGTTAAAATCATGTCAGTTCGTACAGTTCCAAATGGAGACGAACGCGATAAAGACGTTGCAAATGCCATTCGTTATGCTACAGATAATGGAGCAAAAATCTTGAACATGTCTTTTGGAAAAGCTTATTCTCCAGATAAACAAATTGTTTGGGATGCATTTAAATATGCTGAGAAAAAAGGTCTTTTATTGATTAAAGCTGCAGGAAATGAAAACGTAAATATTGATGACGAAATTCACTTCCCTACTGTTTATGATAATAAAGGTGCAGAAGTTTCTAAAAACGTAATTACAGTTGGAGCAAATACAATGGATAATAACAATTTAAGAGCAAGTTTCTCTAATTTTGGTAAAAAGTCTGTAGACGTTTTTGCACCAGGAAATGAAATATATTCTACTGTTCCTAATAAAGATGGGGAATACAAAAACGAAAGTGGAACTTCTATGGCTTCGCCAGTTGTAGCGGGAGTTGCTGCTTTAGTTTGGGCACATTATCCTAAATTAACTGCAACAGATATCAAACAAATTTTGTTAGAATCTGTCAATAAAAACCCTGCTTTAACAGATATTTCTGTAACAGGCGGTGTTGTTGATGCGTACAAAGCTGTTCAATTAGCAGAAAAAATGTATGTTGCTAAAAAATTGAAGTAAGGAAATCTTAATATCACCATTTCTTATAGTATTTAAGTAACAAAATAAACTTGGGTTAGATTCTATTTTTTTTAGAGTCTAACCTTTTTTTGTATAAGATATTTCTTGTACAGATTGAATAAAAATTGTCAGTTCGAGTGATTTTTAGGGACACTGTACCAAAAACTGTG